>JAHDHP010000028.1:0-19996 GCA_020631245.1 Bacteroidota bacterium
GGGCTTTGCCCTAAGAATTAAATGTACACACATCCCTTACTTGTCCTGAAGGGACAAGGGGCATTCTATTTATATATTCGTAAACCACCCTAGTAAGGACAGCCTAAGAAAGTTATTACGACATGAGTTTATTATCAAAAAAGAGGATGGTTCGTATCAAATGCGTGTCCCTATTTTTGAAATGTGGGTACGGAAGTTTGATATTGATATATAACAGAACCCACCTCTAAATCTCCTCCGAGGAGGAGACTTGAAGACAGTCTGCTCATTAAGATAGGTGCGTAACGACTATTCTATTCAGTCATTCGCGCATTCAATAAAACCCACCTCTATATCTCCTCCCTAGAAGAATATGCTACGATTTATACCAATAAGTAGCCCCGAAGGCGGCGACATTATTGTAGAAAAAATGGGTACATTTTTTCAAAGCCCCGAAGGTGGCGACATTATTTTTTGTTCATATGAATCGTATGCTATTTGTGTCTATAACAATCATGTCGCCCCTTCAGGGCTGATTTTAATGGGTATGATACCCATCTACAATCATATCGCCTCCTTCGGGGCTATTAATCTATATATTGGGAGGTGAATTTGCGTGAGGGATAGCAGTGGTAGCTTGGTGAAATAGCCGCTTTTGTGAAGCAATGACTAGCAGGGCTGACAGCGGAAGACACTGCTAGGAATATGCTGAACTAGCGGGTAGGAGGCAACTACAAACGGATAGCCCGACGTCTATAAAAAAAAGCGCAGTAACCGTGTAACGGTTATTGCGCTTTTTTTTATAGACGGCACGCCCAGAAAAAACACAAAGAAAAACATAGAACCCTCCTCTCAATCTGCTCCCTAGAAGAGGCTACTACACGATATATACCAATAAGTAGCCCCGAAGGTGGCGGTATTATTGTAGAAAAAATGGGTACATTTTTTCAAAGCCCCGAAGGTGGCGACATTATTTTTTGTTCATATGAATCGTATGCTATTTGTGTCTATAACAATCATGTCGCCCCTTCAGGGCTGATTTTAATGGGTATGATACCCATCTACAATCATATCGCCTCCTTCGGGGCTATTAATCTATCCCCAACCTTATTCAATTTCTAAACTTTCTTTTAGGTCAGCATTGGAATCGCCGCCGACAAAAAACTCAAACTTCCCCGATTCGAAAATGAGTTTCCCATCATTGTCGAAGAAGCTGAGATCGTCTTTGCTGAGGGTGAATTCGATGCTTTTGCTTTCGTTGGCATCGAGTTCGACGAGTTGGAAGCCTTTTAGCTCTTTGACGGGGCGGGCTACGGAGGCGACTAGATCACGGATGTAAAGTTGGGCGACTTCACGACCTGCTTTTTTGCCGGTGTTTTGGAGGGTGGCAGAGACTTTAACGAATCCTGCATCGGTGTCGGCTTGTTTACTAACTTTAATATTGGAGTATTTGAAGGTGGTGTAGCTGAGTCCATAGCCGAATGGGTAGAGAGGTGCATTGCTTTCGTCGATATAGTGGCTCCAAAAGACGAGGTCGATGGGGCCGGGGCGACCTGTTTTAAGGGTATTGTAGTAGATAGGGATTTGACCGACGGAGCGAGGGAAGGTCATCGGGAGTTTGCCACAGGGGTTTTGATTGCCTAGTAAAACGTCGGCGATGGCGTTTCCTGATTGGGTACCTAATTGCCACGTTTGGACAATGGCTTTTACGTTTTCTTCGGCCCAAGTAAGGACTAATGGGCGACCACTCATTACGACAAGGATAATGTTTGGATTGACAGCGTGTACTTGTTCCAGTAGGTCTTGTTGTACGCCAGGGAAATCTAATTTGGTGCGGCTTCGTCCTTCTCCTGATTGAAAGCCATGTTCTCCTAACACCATAATGACCACTTCTGATTCTTTGGCTAATTGGACAGCCGCATCGAAGCCACTTTTGTCGGTTTCATTGATGCGTACTTCTTCTAGGAAGTTGGTTTCTTTGGTAATTAGTTCAGCCCCTTTTTCGTATTGGTAGGCGATGTTTTGGGCATCTAAGCCTTCTAAGACAGAAATGGCGGTTCCATCGTCCGAGCCAAAACGCCAGGAACCTAGTGGACTGTTTTTGTCGGAGGCGAGTGGGCCAATAACGGCAATTCCTTTTTGTGAGGTAGATAGAGGAAGCGTGTTATCTTCGTTTTTGAGTAACACGATAGATTTTCGGGCTATGTCGAGGGCGGTGGCGTGGTGGTCTTTGTGGTTGGGTAGTTCTTTTTCTCTTGCAGCATCGCAATAGCGATAAGGATCATCGAATAATCCGAGTTTTTCTTTGATGCGCAGAATGCGACGAACTGCATCGTCAATGATTTCTATTTTTACCTTTCCCTCTTCGACGGCTTTCTTTAGGTGATTGACATAGGCGTAGGATTCCATGTCCATATTCGAGCCTGCATTGACAGCTTTGATAGCTGCATCTTCGACATCTGCGGCATGTCCATGATCGATCATTTCTTTGATAGACCCCCAATCGGAAACGACAAATCCATTGAAATTCCATCGTCCATTGAGGATGTCTCTTTGTAGGAAATGGTCGCCTGTCGCAGGAACGCCATTAAGGGTATTAAAGGAATTCATGACCGAGCTAACCCCTGCATCTACACAAGCTTTGAAGGGAGGAAGGATGACATTGTAGAGGGTAGAAGTTCCCACATCCACTGTGTTATAATCACGCCCTGATTCGGAAAAACCATAGCCCGCTAGGTGTTTGGCCGTGGCAGCAATGGTATTGTGGGCAGAAAGATCAGTACCTTGAAATCCTTGTACTCTTGCCTTGCCAATTTGTGATCCTAAATAAGGGTCTTCTCCCCCACCTTCCATGACGCGCCCCCAGCGCGCATCTCTCGAAATATCGACCATAGGAGCGAAAGTCCAGTTGATACCTCTTGCAGAGGCTTCGATGGCTGCCATACGTGCGGATTGCTTGATGGCTTCTAAATCCCAACTCGCGGATTCTGCTAGGGGAATAGGGCTAACCGTTTTATGTCCGTGAATGACATCTAAACCAAATAGTAAAGGTATGCCCAAACGGGATTCTTTGACAACGACCTCCTGCATTTTGCGTACATTTTCTGCTCCTGACACATTGAGGACTGCCCCTACTTTTCCTGCTCTAAGGTGATCGTATTTCCATTTGCTATCTCCTCCACTTGGAACTGGGCCAGTGGCATCCCAAAAACCATTGTATTGGGTCATTTGCCCAATTTTTTCGTCGAGCGTCATTTCTTGCAATAACTTCTCGATACGGTCTTTAGGGGTATTATCTTCTGGCATGGTTAAAGGAACATTTTTCTTGCTACAATTGATCATTAATAGCCAAAGAAAAATCGTAGCACTTGCTAGAATGATGGAATTTAATTTATTCACGAGTATAAGTTTTTTCTTTACGAGAAAATAAGATATGTGCAAATGACAATCACGATGATTGTTAAGCCTACAGGTTTTGTATATGGGTATGGAGTAATATCCAGCTTATTGGTATATTCTAATTCGTAAGGGCTTGTTCTTGGAGCGAATTGTCCAATCAGTAACATGATGCCTACGTTCATTAAAAATAGAATTGCCATAACATGTAAGAAGTGCAGGTAATTATCTTCTCCAAATACGTAGGGTTTTAATAAAAACTGGCTGATAAAGTATAATACAGAGCCTAGAACGATGGCGATTTTTGCCGCTATCGCAGGTACGCGTTTGGTGAGGTAGCCTACCACAATAATGGTGAGAATGGGAATACTATAACAGCCATTTACTTCTTGTAAATAGCCAAAGAGTCCATCAGGAGCATAGGCAATGAAAGGGGCAATAAACATGGCAAAAACTGCTAGTACAATGCCAAATAATTTACCCCTTTTCACTACCAGTTGATCATCTGCCTCCTTATTGATGTGTTGCTTATAAATATCTAAACCAAAGAGGGTAACCGAACTATTGAGGGCACTATTGAAAGAACTCAAAATGGCTCCAAATAATACGGCTGCAAAGAATCCGACCAAAGCACCAGGCAAAACTGTTTTTACTAGTTTTGGATAGGCTTGATCAGGAATATCTAAGTCTCCTTTGAAGATATAAAAAGCAATCATACCAGGAATGACCAATATAAGAGGTCCGAGAATTTTAAGGAAGGCAGCAATCAACAACCCTTTTTGTCCTTCTTGAAGATTTTTAGCGGCTAATGCTCTTTGTATTATAGCTTGATTGGTTCCCCAGTAGAATAATTGTACGAGCATCATTCCTGTGAATATAGTAGAGAATGGAACGGATGCTTTGGGTCCACCGATAGCATTAAATTTTTCGGGAGCGTTATTATATAAATTGCTAAGTCCCGTAAATATAGAGCCATCACCAATATACATCAAACCAAAAATGGGGATCATGAGTCCTCCAATTAGTAAGCCTGCTCCATTGATGGTATCAGAAACAGCTACTGCTTTTAAGCCACCAAAAATGGCGTAGATAGACCCAATAATACCAATTCCCCACACAAATAACCATAGGGCGAGTGTACGACTGATTCCAAATACTTCGGGAATATCGAACATGGTAATAAGGGCTAAAGCACCCGAATAGAGAACGATTGGAAGTAATACGACTACATAACCCGATAGGAATAATACCGTTGCTATGGTTTTGGTCGTCGTATCATATCGATCTTCTAGAAACTGTGGTACAGTGGTGATGCCTCCTTTGAGGTATCGGGGGAGTAAAAAGAGGGCGGTGACGACCATTGCAATAGCAGCCAGTGTTTCCCAACACATCACCAAAATCCCTTCGGTGTAGGCTTGTCCGTTTAGTCCTACAATTTGTTCGGTAGAGAGATTGGTTAAGAGTAAGGAACCTGCGATAACACCAGCGGTGAGGCTTCGCCCACCGAGGAAATACCCGTCTGCGGTAGTTTGGGTTTTTCCTGTGAGCCAATAAGATGCTATTGCCACGAGTGTGGTGAATATTAAAAAAGAGATAATTGCCACAGTGATTTTTTTTATTCGAGAGAGACGTTGCACGCAACGTCTGTACAATCAATTGGAAGGAGTCAGGTTTCAGGAGTCAGGGGTCAGATTTGACAGTGCATCCACCAGCGAAGATGCTGGCGGGAGACAAGACATGCCTTGTCTTTACTAAGAGGCTGTCTTGATTTTATCATCAGGCTTACAAAAGCATCTTTTTTGCCCTAATTATGTCTTTTTTTCGCCCCATAGCTCTGCTATGAACCTCAAAAAAGCCTTCATTAGGACTAAAAATCTAGCTTTTTCAGCTCTAATCCTAAAATCAAGGCAGCCTCTAATAGCCCGCATTTTGTTTGAAAGTGCCATTAGACAAATCCACTTCTACTTGCGGAATAGGTAAAAAGCCTCTAGTGGCAGGTTTGAATTGAATATCAAAGATGAGTTGATCCCCTTCATAGTTGGGACCTCTTATACCACTTTGTGTTAGGTGATCTTCTGCATATCCCATTCCTTGGCGTAGCACATCAAAATAGCGCACTCCTTCTAGGGCAAGTTCTTTTCTTCGTTCTTCGATGATATTTTCTTTGGTAGCTGGAATGGAAGGAAGTCCGACTCTTGCTCTTACGCGGTCGAGATATTGTTGGGCTGAGGAGCTACCTAGTTCAGCCGCCATCAATAGCACATCTGCAAAGCGGATGACACGGTAATTGCAGGTACGATTGTGTTCGAACTGTCCATCTGATCCCCAATGTTGAGCATCGGAGGTATATTTTTGGGAGAAGTAACCTGTGTGTTGGTAGCCTTTAATCAAACTACCATCTAGTTCTTCTTCCATTAGGATGGTCGCATCAAATCGGGGATCATCTTTTAGGGCACTGGCAAGTGATTGGCTAACAGGTGCAAAACTCCATCCTCTATTCCACTTTTCTGACCCTGTTACTCTAGGTCCTTGCATTTGAGCGGAAAGATTACCTTCTGCGCCACGCAAATAGCCCCAATCCCACCATGCAGGAGAATCGCCATGTGCGACTTCTAATACCGATTCTACACTAAACTCGAATGATTCTCTAAAAAGTGAATCGTAGACAGGTATTAAATCATGTCCACTTCCAGCAATTAGCTCATCGAGATAAGTAACCACTGTACCTGCATTGACAATGGTTTCTCCTGCTACTAAATCACCGCCATAGACACCATCATAAAATAAGTAGACTCTCGCAAGTAAAGCTTGTGCTGCCCATTTGGTAATTCGGCCTCTTTCATTGGCAGTAGTCGTAGTTGGCAAATCATTCATTGCCTCCACTAAGTCTTTTGCTATTTGATTATAAACCGCATCTGGTGTACTTTGTGGTTGGCTATACTCAGAGGGTCCTTTAATCGTGTTGGTTAACAATGGAATATTTTCGAAAAAGCGGACTAGTTCAGTATAGAAATAAGCTCGTAGGAATTTGCACTCAGCAGTTACGCGCAGTTTGAATTCTTCACTCGCATCAATTTCGTCCATTTTTTCGAGTAATAAATTGGCTCGATAAACGCCCACATAATTGCGTAGCCAAATAGAGTGTACTATTTGATTGGTAGTTGGGATATTAAATTTATTGAGTTCATCTTCATCTTGTCCATCATTGGCATCTGATCCTCCTCCAAAAGCATCGTCGGAGAGCATGTCTGCTGTAATTAAGAAGGGCGACCACGAGATACCAGGAGAAGATTGATAACCCAATACATCGTAAATGGCAATCAAGGCTTTTTGAGCATCTTCTTCGGTTTTATAAAAGGTAGAAGAAACTTGGCTATCTAAAGGTTGCCGATCGAGGAAATCGTCGGAGCAAGAAGAAAAGACAAGCGCAATACAGCTTATATAAAAAATAATATATTTCATAGTGTAATAATTTTGATTCGATTAGAAAGTGATATTCGTACCAAAACGGAAGGTTCTTGCATAAGGATAAACTCCTCGATCTATCCCTATATCAAAAGAGCTTATCGCACCAATTTCAGGATCAACTCCTGTATATTTTGTGATAGTGAATAGGTTTTCAGCAGACACATAAAATCGAACTTGCTCGGCTAGTATTTTTTGGAGCCATTTACTAGGAAGCGAATAGCCTAATTGTATATTTTTCATGCGTAAAAAGGACCCACTTTCAATATATAAGTCTGAAACGCGGTAATTATTATTTACATCTGCCCATGTATAACGAGGTATCTCATTTGAGCTACCTTCTTCTGTCCAACGGTCTAGGATTTTGGTGGTGCGATTGGTAAATCGCAAGTCTTGACGTTGTGTACCATTAAATATTTCATTGCCATGTACTCCTTGAATAAAGGTAGAAAAGTCAAAGTTTTTAAATCGAATACCTCCATTAAAACCATAGATTAAATCGGGGGTTGGGTTTCCGATCTTTGTTCGATCTTGCTCATCAATAATACCATCTCCGTTAACATCTACAAATCTTACATCACCAGGGACAGCATTAGGCTGGATCAATGCCCCTTCTTTATTGATATGTTGAAATACTTCGTTTTGGTTTTGAAAAATACCGTCTGTTTCGTAGCCCCAGAAATAAGCGATTGGTTCTCCTTCTTCGCTTCTAGTAACAGCTCCTGCAATTGCCCAACTTGCCCCTGGAATGACCTTTTCGGTATTGCTAATAAAGGTCATTTTGTTTTTGTTGTATGAACCATTTACCCCTAAGAAGTAAAACAGTTCTCCTGCACTATCTTTCCAATTCAAAGTCCATTCTACTCCTTTATTGCTAACGCTTCCTACATTCGCCACTGGTCCTGTATTACCGATATGTCCAGGGATAGCGATACGTTCTAATAAGCCTTCTGTGTTTTTGATGTAGTAATCAAAGGTTAATTGTAGGCGATCTCTAAAGAAGCCTGCTTCTAGTCCAATGTCTAGTTGGCGCGATTCTTCCCACCGAACATCTGCATTTTCGACATATTCGGGGCTTGCACCCACTTGACTTCCTGATCCCCAATCATAACGACGTGTTTCATCAATAGTAGAAAGGAATTGGTAATCTCCTATTTCTTGGTTTCCATTGATTCCCCAAGAAGCTCTCAATTTCAGATAGTCTAGGGCATAAATAGATTGCATAAATGCCTCATCACTCACTAACCAAGCCACCCCAATAGATGGGAAAAGTCCAAATCGTTGATTGGCTCCGAATTTAGAGGAACCGTCTCTTCTTAAAATGGCAGTAAGGGAGTATTTGTCTTTGAAATCGTAGTTTATACGACCAAAAATAGAGAAAAGGGCAGAATGGTTAGCTCCCCCTTTGCTAGTCCAAACGGTGTCCGTAGCTTGATCGAGATACACATGGTCGGGATCATCAACTGGGACATTGGCATTGAACCCAGAAAGGTCTTCGTAGTTATATTCATTTGCAGTGGTTCCTGCTAAGAAACCAATGGTATGATTTTTTATATCTCGATCATAGGAAATCGTATTTTCCCACTGCCATCTAAAGAAGCGTTCGATACGTTTATCGACCGATGTTTTTTGGTCATTGAGTTGTGCGCCATTTAAGAAAAAAAGTGGTCTAAAACTGTCATTTAGCAAGTAGGCCATATTAGCTCCAATGCTTGTTTTGAGGGCTAATCCTTTTATCGGAGAAACTTGTGCATAAACATTTCCTACAAATTCATCTTTTCGGGTTTTGTCATTATCAATAGCTAATAAAGCCAAGGGATTGACAATTTCTGCTCCTACATTTTCGGAGATACCATAGTATTGACCTGTTTCATCTTGCACCACTGGTTCAACAGAATATGGATATTCGGCTAATTTATCTTCATCTGTTTCGTAGAGTGGTGTAAGCGGGTCTAAGTTCAATGCACTACCATAAACTCCACGAAATGATTGGTTGGCATCAATTCCTTTTTTAATCAAATGTGTAAAAGAAAGATTACTTCCAACAGAAAAGAACTTATTGACGGTTTGTGTACCATTCAGACGGGCTGTTAAACGGTCGAATTGAGATTTGGAACCGCCTAGTATTCCTTCTTGGGTAAAGTAGGATAAACTCGTAGCATAAGTAGACTTATCTCTACCACCAGAAATTGAAATATGGTGATTTTGGATGGGTGCATTTTTTTCGAAAAGAACATCTTGCCAGTCGGTACTATGTGTTGGTATTTCTAAGAGGTCGAAAGGTTCGGTTAGTCCTGCATTTCTTGCTCCTTCGTTCATGATCATTTTATAATCGTCGGAATTGAGCATATCGAGTTTTCGGGCTACATTTTGGATACCATAATAGCCATTATATTCTACCCGCATTTTTCCCGCTTTACCTGTTTTGGTCGTAATGAGTATTACTCCATTTGCCCCTCTAGCTCCATAAATAGCTGCTGAAGCTGCATCTTTTAATACTTCTATCGACTGAATATCACCAGGATTGAGATAATCAATTGATCCGACTGCCATTCCATCTACTAAATATAAGGGTTTAGCTTCGCCAGTAGTACCAATACCTCTGATTCGTACAGTAGGCTCATCACCTGGTTGTCCTGATTGACTGGTTACTTGAATACCTGCCATTCTTCCTTGGAGGGCTTGTTCTACTCGCAAGATGGGCGTAGCATTGATGGCCTCATCATCTATACTGGCTACAGCCCCTGTAATTACTTTCTTTTTTTGACGGCTATATCCTACGACGATTACCTCATCTAAGTCGGTATTTTTGGTACCTAATGCCACATCTATTACACTTGTATTATTAACTAATACTTCTTGGTTTTCATAACCAATAAAGGAGAAGATTAGTGTATCGTTTGGATTATCTAGTTGTAGGCGATACTGCCCATTGTTGTCAGAAGTTGTACCTTGACTTGGCTTATTTTTGACAACAATGGAAACACCGGGTAGGGTTTCATTGGTTTTACCGTCGGTTACTATACCTGAGACCTCAATGCTTTGGCTGAAAGCTTGTAAGGATAAAAATAGTAATATACTAAAGGAAAGATAAAGTCTTTTCATAATGATAGTTTAAATGTGCGAGGTACTAGGTACAAAGTGCGAGGTTTTCGCGCAAGGGATAGTAGTGGTAGCTTGGCGTAGAGACGTTGCACGCAACGTCTGTACAGAAAGGTTGTGAGGCACGACTAGCAGGGCTGACGAAGGAAGACACTGCTAGACGTATTGCCGAACACCTTTTCTGCAAGGCAACTACAAACGGATAGCCCGACCTGGAATAGTGGTTGAGTGGTTGGGTGATTGAATTGTTGAGCTGACTCTGTACCAGCAAATCCAAGCACTCAACTACTATGAAAGGATGCGCCCAGCGGGATTATTAATGAGTGAATGACTGAGTGATTGGGTGGAGACGTTGCACGCAACGTCTTTACAGCAAGTCCTGTCCTCATTTTACAGTTGTTCAAACACCCGAATATAATCCACTTGCATTTGCGTTGGGAAAGAAGTTGTTTCGTCGGGGCTTCCTGGCCAATTGCCACCTACTGCTACATTAAAAATAAGATAAAATGGGAGTTGAAATTCGCTTCTTGATTCTACGTTGATACTGATACTATGGTATTGAATATCGTCTACAAAGTATCGAATTTTTTCTTCGTCCCAGATGATAGAGAAGACGTGAAATTCATCGGCGAATATACCTTCTGATAAGGTGTAGGTTTTAGGGTTATCTACTGTGCCGTTATCATACCAAAAGGCATTGGCAGAAACAGTATTTTCACGTCCTTGTCCGCCAACCATTTCCATGATGTCAATTTCTCCACATTTGGGCCATCCAATACTACTTTGGTTGGTGCCGAGCATCCATAAAGCGGGCCAAATACCTTGTCCTTCTGGAAGTGTTGCACGAATATCTACCCGTCCATAGTGTACAGCGAATTTATTGCGCGTCACTATTTTGCCCGATGTGTACAAACGCCCATCAAATTCTTCTTTTCTAGCTTGTAATGTTACGACACCATCTCTCACCCATGTATTTTGTTCTCTATAAGTTTGTAGTTCATTGTTACCCCATCCGCATAGATCAGGACAACCTGTACCAATATCATGTGACCAATACGTGCCATTGAGTTGATTGGCATTAAATTCGTCGTTCCAAACCAACTTCATTCCTTCATATTCTAGGGGGGTACTATAGCCTACTCCAACAGGAACAGGTTCGTCACTCACTACGGTGATCGTTTTTTCTTTCTTTAAATATCTACCCGTAACTCCTACAGCTCGCATTTCGATTTGATAGGTTCCAAAATCCTTGTAAGTATATTCAAAGTAGCCTGTTTCATTGGTGATAGGTTCTACCCCACTTACTCCTACATCTAATTGGTAATAACTAACTTTTTGGGCACTAGCATTGAAGACAACAGTACCCGAACCATCATCGTAGACGATTACATCTAGCATCAAATCAGTTGGGTCGTCTGGATTATTAGCTGATCCAGAGCTATTTTCTGAGCAGGCTGCTGATAGTAAGAAAATACAACAAAAGAAATAATAAAAACACTTCATTATAGGAGTTCGTTTTATAGTGACAAGTCAAAGGTGTCAGGCGACAGGAGTCAGGAGTCAGATTTTGACAGGTCGATACAAGGACTTTCGACAAATCATTATTTTCATAATAAAAACTCCATTTTTCCTAATTCAATGACATTACCTAGCCCCTTCGAGGAAGGGAATTTTTGACGAATTTATTTTTCGTTTATTAATAAAACAAGGGGGGCAGGAGTCAAAATTTGTGAAGACGTATTTCCTAAGTACGCCTCGTACAGTCAATCTATAAATTGGAGACAGATAGACTCCTTATCCCTTGTTCAATTAAATTTTATTCCGCGACTAATGTGTAGGTCCAGAAAGCACCTCCCGTTTCTCCTTCACTTATATCAACAGTAAGCACCAAGATTTCATTGGTTCCATCATTGACATAACTCAGTACTTCATAAGTAACAGAACCATCGGCAGTAGGAGGACCCGCTGCATATTCACCACCATTGTAAGCTTTGGGTAATGCGATAAATGCACCTGTTCCTGTTACAGTAATATAAGCAGGAAGATCACCACTTGCTTCTGTGAGGGTAAAGGCATGTGTTCCAGAACCCCAAGCAGCTGCATCGGCAGAAAGATCACTTTCGTTTACACAACCTGGAGGATCAATTCCCATATACGCTTCTGCCCATAGATCGCCATTGGTCGCATAGGTAAATACGCCATCAGAAGAGAAGGTATAGGTATCATCGAAAGTACAAGCACGACCTGTAATATCATCAGCAGTCGTAGCGAACCATTCTCCGCTTCCTTTACCAGGTCCTACGGCTAATGCATTTGCTGCTGGATTTAGTTTCCATGTTTTGCTTGAGCCACCGTGGAAGGTTTGTGCATTAAATACAGAATTGGTAGAAATAACAATATTGGCTGTTGCATCTGTCGTTCCAAATTCATTGGTTGCACTTAGTACTACGGTGTAATTTCCATCGTTTGCATAAGTGTGCACAGGATTTTCTTCGGTAGAGCTGTTGCCATCTCCGAAATCCCAGCTATAACTAGTTCCATTCACTGAGGTATTAACAAAAGATACTGTTGAACCTTCAATCACTTCTGTAAAAGCAGCGGTTGGAGGGGCACCTGGTAAATCTGGCTCATCGGCAGGGTTATCATAACTTACCAATACAAATTGCCAGTAGCCACCAGCAGTAGCCAGAGTTGTTTCTAATACTAGTTTGTCAACTGGTCCATCTGTTTCTAAAGAAATGACTTGATATGTAACAGCACTTTGAGGTGACCCTACTTCGTCGTTGGTTGCTACTTTAGGTAGCGCAATGTGTGCCCCCAATCCGTTTACTGTTAAAGTAGCTGCGGAAGCATCGTAATCGAAGGTAAACATACCTGATCCCCATGCACTCAAATCATCACCATTAGCACCTACCATTTGAGAAGGATCAGTTTCGTCTACACATTGTCCTGCCACATCTCCACTCCAAATACCATAATCAGCAAATACACTTCCATTAGAATTGTATTCATATTTACCATCTACATGGAAGATATATTCTTCTTCCATTAAACAAGGACGTGCACCAATCGGATCTTCTCGTCCATAAGCCCACCAAATTTCTGAGCGACTTGCTGGACCTACTGACAATGGATATTCTGGATCAGCAAAATCTCTTAGTAGCTTCCAAGTTTTAGAGGTTTCACCTGTCAAGCCTTTTACTGCTTGATTAGGATCAACTACTGTTATTTCTTTACTAATATCATGACTAGTCGTACTATTTGTTGCTGTTAATACGACTGTATAAGTTCCTCCTTCAGCATAGGTATGAGAAGGACTTTCTTCGGTAGAACTATTACCATCTCCAAAATCCCAAGAATAACTAGTAGCATTTAAAGAGAAATTAGAGAAGTTTACTTTTAAGAAGTCAGCTTCATCTATGGCAAACTGAAAACTAGCAATTGGATCTGGGTCTGGATCTGGATCATCGTTTTTATCACATGCACTAATGATAAAAACGCCTAGTACTACTAAGATCAAAAACGAGAATCTTAGGTCTAGCATAGCGTGTAAGTATTTTTTAGGTTCTAACATATTGTAATATTTATTAAAGAATGAACAAATGTTTGTTATTATTGATAAATGTAGCAATTCATGAGCGTTTTTGTTTAACTTAGCAATACATCATGAATACATCATGGGGCATTTTTAATTACATCTTTATTTTTTGTTTAACAGTTCAATAAAATATGGCAAATATTGTTGAACATATACTAGTTGTTGTTTTTTGCTGTTTAGTGATAGAAAATGGTCTTGCACAAGAATTACTTTTAGGTACACCAAGCATTTATCAACATAGTAAGAAGGAATACCAAGCAGGTTCACAAAATTGGGAGGCGATTTATGAAGGTAACACTATCTATTTTGCTAACAATGGAGGGCTATTGACTTATAATGGGGTTGATTGGAAAACTCATACGACACCCAATAACACCATTATGCGGAGTGTCTGTACTACACCTTCTGGAAAAATATATACAGGAGCCCAAAATGAAATTGGGTATTTTCAACATAACGCAAATGGGATATTGAACTATGTTAATTTAAAAGATAGTTTGCATTGGGAAACAGAAGAAATCTCTGAAATTTGGGACATTGAAATAATAGACTCACAAGTTTACTTTACCTCTGGCCGCTATCTTCATTGTTATCAAAAGGGCAAAACAAACCATTTTGGACACGATGCTTATATTAGTGAAATGGGAAAGATACAAGAGCAAATTTGGTATCATGCGGAAGAGAAGGGGGTTTTTCGAATTGTTCAAGGAAAGGAACAAGCTGTTCAATGGTCAAAGGGCAAGACAATGCTCAATGTGATTGCTTTTGTAGAGGCATTTGATGGAGCAGTTTTTATTATTACCGAAAAAAAAGGAATCTTCCTTTTTGATGACGCCAGTAATAGCATTCAACAATGGAAAACGAATGGAGATGATTTTTTAATGGAGAAACGGATTAGTTCGGCAACTTATGATAAACGTTATGGTTTGTTTATTGGTACCTACTTAGGCGGTTTAGTAACTATCAATTCAAAAGGACTTGTTACCGCCCTTTACAATAAGAAAAACGGACTACAAAACAATGCAGTCAATTGCGTAATGATTGCTCCTAATGGTACAATATGGATAGGCAGTAATAATGGTATTGATGAAATAGATGCGACTCAATCTCATTTTAAGTTTTACCCCGATAATGATTTAGAAGGAGCTGTTTATGATTTGGATAGCTGGAAAGGGCATTTGTTTTTTTCTACCTCCAATGGTCTCTATTATCTCGAAGAAAAAGACTACTACAACCCACTCCATGAAAATACCTTTCAACTTGTGCCTGGCACTGAGGGACAAACTTGGGGTACTGACATTATTGATGGGCATCTTTATTGCGCCCACCATGAAGGTCCACTACAAATCTTACCCTCCTTTACTCCTCAAGCTTTGTCAGATGAAGGAGGAGCGTGGAAATTTGTGCCCTTGAATGCCGATATTGTAGCAGTTGGTCATTATTATGGTGTCAGTTTATATAAACGACAAGCCAATGGACACCTGCAATTCTTTCGAAAAGTCAATAATTTTGAAGAGTCTGCTCGTATAATGTTGCTCGATCAGTATGACAACCTATGGATTTCTCACCCTTACAAAAAGGTCTACAAACTGACTTTCAATGCTGATTATTCCCAAGAAAACATCAAAGTGTATAGCCAAGCAGATGGCTTCAATAGCGATGATAGAAACTATGTATTCAACATCAATCAGCACTGTTATCTCACCAATGAAACAGGCATTTATCAATACGATCAACAACAAGATCAATTTGTAAAAGATCAAGTATTAAACACCTATTTTCAGGAAGGGAATCATGTGCGCAGGTTAATCCAAGATCAACAAGATATTTGGTGCATCTCCAATGATTTTACGACGCGGCTTCGTTTCAACGACCAAGGATTGAATGATAAAATAGAAGCCTTTCAACTCAAAAACCTCACCACACAAGAAACATATATTGGTGGCTTTGAAGAGTTATTTCCATTGAGTGATCAACGACTGATTATTTCGACCGAAGCAGGTGCATTGCACTACAATTACCAAGATACCGAAACAATTCCCTTAGAAATAGCCATCAAAAGCATCCATTTACCGATTCACAATGATAGTATTATTTATGGAGGATTTGGTCCTACTCCACCTATCGAATTAGATGCCCAACAAAACAATATTCGATTTACTTATAGCAACCTTATTCCTAGCTCCAACAAATCGTTGAACTACAGCACTCGTATACAAAGCCTCAATACCAATTGGTCTACTTGGCAAGCTACCAATTTTAAAAATTACACTAATTTACCGCATGGGGATCATGTATTAGAGGTAAAAGCGATTAGTAATAATGGTACGGAGAGTGAGGTTATCGAAGTTCCATTTACCATCGCCACTCCCTGGCACAAAAGCAATCTCGCCTATCTTTTATACACCTTATTATTCCTTGGATGTTTAGCTTCTATTTTCTGGATGCTACAAGCAAGACATCGTCAAAACACCAAACAATTGGAACAAGCCAAGTTGGAAAAAGAAAAAGAACTAGAACATATCAAAAAAGAGAAGTTGCTCAATGAAATTGAATTTAAAAATCAGGAATTAGCCACTTCTACCCTCCATTTACTACAAAAAAATCGCACGATAGAAACCCTCAAAACCAAATTTGACGAACTCAATAACCACATCAAAAACCATGAACTAAGAAAGGAACTCAATAATATTCTAACGATTTTCCGCGAGGATTTGCGCCAAGAAGAAGATTGGGAAAAATTTACCAAACAATTTGACCAAGCGCATCACGATTTTATTACTAAACTCAAAACCCGCCACCCCAATCTCACCCCCAATGACCACAAAATTTGCGCGCTCCTCAAAATGAATCTCACCACTAAAGAAATGGCTCCTTTACTCAATATTTCTATTCGAGGAGTAGAAATTAGTCGGTATCGTTTACGCAAAAAATTGGAGGTCGATAGGAGCGTTAATTTGAATAGCTATTTTAATTCGGAGCATTTTGTTTAGAGAGGTTGATAAGAATTCTATTTTCCTACTCACTTTAATAAAACACAAAAAGGGACAACTGAAAATCAGTTATCCCTTTTTTTGTTGGCCTACTAGGGCTCGAACCTAGACTCTTCTGGACCAAAACCAGACGTGTTGCCAGTTACACCATAGGCCAATCACTTGAGACTGCAAATATAACTAAAATGGTTTTTAGGTGCAAGAGGAAATTAGAAATTTATGAAGAAAAAATAAAAAAGCAGCTTTCCATGAATGGAAGCTGCTTTTATGTGATGCGGTTAAGTAGGGGTTTAAGGGGATATGTCAATTATTATTGTATAACCAATTGAATTGTTTCTTTTGCCATGTTGGTTTGAATCGCTGCAAAGTAAGTACCTGCTGGTAAGTCGTTACGTTCGATTGTTACTTGGTGGCTTCCTGCCTCTTTTTGACCTGCATTTATTACTTGTACCATGCTTCCAGTGATGTCAAACAATTGCACTTCTACATCGCTGGCATTTGTTAATTCAAACTCGATGTTTGCATTGTCTGCAAATGGGTTTGGATATGCTTTGCGAATTTGAACATTGCTTGGTGTAGCTGGTGTTAGATTCGCTTTTGGTGTAGCGTTTACTACAGGTAAAGTTTTCACCTCTTTAACTTTATCTTTCTTTTTACTCTTCGTATCGAAAACGTAAATCTTACCATCGAAAGCTGTTTCTTCGCCTGCTGCATTGATGGCTGTGAGGGTGAAAACATACATTCCTTTCTCTGTGTATTGGTGAGTAGGATTGGTTTCTGTAGAAGAAGTACCGTCTCCGAAATCCCAACGTACTGATTCAAATTCTCCGATTGTTTTATTAGTAAAAGTAGCTGTAAGCCCCTTTGTTTTATAAGCGAACTTTGGAGTAAGTTCATTTCCTGCGTAAACATTGATAGCGAACGAAACTAATAACAGTGCAAATACTAGCTTTTTCATCTTGCAAACCTTTAAATGTAAATATTTGGAGTTAAGGGAGCATTTAGCTGAGGGAAGGTGTTTCAGGGAGGGTGGTAACCGTATAACGTTTTAACTAAGTGGGTAACCGTGTAACGTTTTACAATTAGGTATACGCCACTAATGAAGAAGATGTTACATTTTTTTATAAATTAGTGTCTAAAAAATAGGTTTTATTGTTTCTTTATGTATACACCCTAAGCGAAAACCCTTTATGGGCCTAGGTTTTAGAAATTCAATTTATTTTAAAAATAGTGGGTGCCAAAAATGAGAATGAAGGAATATGTGGCGGAAAATGATTGTGCGAGGTGGGGAAATGTGCGATGTGCGATGTGCGAGGATAAGTTCGAAGGTCTCTATATAACTTCTAAATAAATACCGAACTTTCTTTGGAAAAGGGCAAGCACTAGGCGTTGCCCCAATGTCATTGACTTAAGCAATCCAACATGGCAGATTTTGAGTAAGGGCTATCATGAAAGCTAGGCACTGCCTTAAATCTGATATGTTTGGAGAAAGCACTATTTTCTTATTTCCATGACATTGGGTGTTGCCCCTACTACAAATAAAAAAACCTTCCTACAATTTAATGTAGGAAGGCCAAACTAACCCAAATTTTAACTACTATGTTTTGTTGTTATGTACTTTCTTATACGGGAGTAAAATGCATTTGGTTACAGTTTTGTATAAAAAAAATCAATTTTATTTACCTCACCTGTTATACTATTACTTATAAACTATTTACAGAAAAATGGGCGAGGTGCGATGAGGAAAATATTACCACTGATTGCACCGATATACACAGATTTTGCACAGATTAAAAATGATGCGATGCTAAGTTCGAAGGTTTGGACTTATCTTCCAAAAAACAACTGATCTTTCTATATTAAGGTAAATACCAGACATTGTATCTATTCCTTTTATCAACTTGAGCAAGTAAGTACTAGGCCGTTCCCCTACAAATAAAAAAAACCTTCCCGAAAATTCGAGAAGGTCAAACTAACCCAATTTTAACTATGTATCTCAACTAACTTATTTTCTTATACGGTGGCTATTTTTAAAAGGTTACATAAAACGCTGTTTTTTTTTATTTTTTTTTTCACAAAAACAAACAGACCCATAACTCACTCATTAACAACAATTAAAATAGACTATTTAACTTGCATTTAGCTGTACTTCCGAACTAAAAAACCTTCCCACATTTAGTGGGAAGGAAAAAACCCTTACTAAACCCTATTATTATGATCCTTACTGGATCATCATTTTGTGTGTTTTTGATGTACTCATAGTCGTTACTTGTAATAAGTAAACTCCTGCGGTAAGATCACCTCTTTCAAATCGAAAAGAGTGTGTTCCTTCCATCATTTTTTGGTTGGCTACTTCACGCACTAATTGCCCGCTAATATCAAACACACTTACAATTACCTCATCTTGTGCGGCTAAATTGAAAGTAATGATGGTTACATCTTCAAACGGATTTGGATAACTTCCTACACTACTCAAATTATCAGTAGTTTCTGTATTAGGTAACTCTACCTCGTTTTTAGCTATTGTTGTAACATCTTCTACAGTCGTTTTCTCTTCCTTTACTTTATCTCTAACTTCATTCACTAATATCCGTCGCTTTGTATCGAAAACATAAACCTTTCCTTCAAAAGTGCTTTCACATCCATCTTTGCCGTATACAGTTAGAGTAAACTGGTACTTTCCTTTTCCTTCATATGCATGACTTGGATGCAATTCTTCTGAAGTACTTCCATCTCCAAACTCCCATTTTACCTTTTCATACTCACCAACCGTCTTATTCTTAAAGGATACTGTTAATCCAGAAGTTTTATACGAAAAACGAGGAGTAATATCACAGGAGGCATTAGCAGAGGTGCTAAAGATTAATATTGATAATATAATAAGTAGTAATCTCATGGTTTTTAATCCTTTTAACATTGAATCTTTCAACGAAAAACATTATTATATACGCCTATTGCTTCTTATTTGTTACACTATAAAAAAAGTTTTTACTATCTTATTTACACATATATTAACACCTATTAAACAGATAAAAATAAAATTTATTTAAAAACATAAAAAGGCATTACTAATTATAATTAGTAATGCCTTTTTATACTACTTTATACTACCAACACATAAAGCCCTTTCCGTAAAAATAAACAGAAAGGACTAAGATAGATATTACATAAAAAACCTATTCTCTAGGAACAGTCTGCATGATTATGCATACAAACAATATTTTATACGACCTAGAGATAGTTATGTTTCAGTCACTTTCAAATAAATAACAAATTAAAGTTAAATACCACCTCTCTATAAAATAGGACAGCCTCCCTCATAACTGAGGAAGGCCAAAAAACCCCTTACTAAACCCTATTTTGTTTGGTCTGTTAGGGGGAATGTGGGCCTTCCACTACAGAAGACCCAACCCCTTACTAAACCCTATTTTGTTTGGTCTGTTAGGGGGAATGTGGGCCTTCC
>JAHDHP010000028.1:20096-24697 GCA_020631245.1 Bacteroidota bacterium
ACTACAGAAGACCCAACCCCTTACTAAACCCTATTTTGTTTTAATGTTTAAAAAACTATCTTACAGCAAATTATACATTAAAAACCGTTCCAAAAAATATTATTTTGTATTTTTTCAAGATAAATTCGAAGAAATTAGTGGGGGAAAAGTCCGCCCCCGAAAATTCGGAAGGCAGACCAAAAAAACCCCTTACTAAACCCTATTATTATTATAATTTATAAAAACTAGTAGTTAGTTAGGGAAAAGCCCTCCCCACTAAGGAGGAAGGCCAAAAAACCCCTTACTAAACCCTTTAATTAATTGAAAATCAACTTACTATGAATAAATATCATTCCAAAATTTAAATCTATACTAAAATTATAAGAGACAAAAAAACAAGAAGACAATCAAACAACTATAATTCTTCAAAAACAAACTGATATACTTTGTTAAATAACTATTGAATTTCCTAAATAAAAGCTAGTTAATCTTATATTTTCATTTTATCAGAATCGATTCGTTTAGTTCAAACATCTTGCCATTTCTTAATTTAAGAAATTTCTTGATTATCATTTTTAGCCTATATGATGCTCAATCCTAGTATTTACAGGAAAAACATATAATAGTTCCTTAAAAAATAAGGCTAATTTTAAATTGAAAAAAAACATCAATACTATCAAAGAACTGTACAATTAGCGGCATTTTGTAGACAATTATGTCCATTTTGGGAAAGACTGAAAAAGGAGATTCTTTTTAGTTTGAAAGAGAATCAAGAAAGCCTCTTATGCCCTAAAGACACTACTTAATACGGCAGGTTTTACAATATTGTTACAAAGAAATGAGGGCACAGAAAAGCCTTGACTAAAGGGGAGAGATAAAGCATTAATAATCAATTACTTCCTAAAAAAAAGCTAGATGGACAGTAAGCAAGCTATTTGCATATACTATTCATCTAGCGCAAAATACAAATAAAAAAAATCATGCATTTCTACTTATTTCGAATAAGAAAAGCAATCGTTAATTGTATCTTATAATAATCATATTTCTCTTCTAGAGCAATGTAGATATCTTTCAATTTAGCGTCCAAACCATATTCCTCTACGATAGGAACAATAGCAGCTAATTCTTCTTCACTTATGAACTGGTATAAGTCTATATCATGACCATGTTGGTACAAGTGAGCCATATGGTTATAAATAGTTCGTGGAATAACCTGACGCTTCTTTGCTATCTCAGCAATCGTATCACCATTCATATAGTGAGCTAAGGTTACCAAGTGCGTCGTTCCCTTCAATCCGTGGGCATGTTCAGCGATATAATCCAATGTGGCGCCTCGAAACAATTCTCCATATTGCTCATTCTTCTTCTGCCCTACCCCAGCAATATCTAAAAACTGCGCTTCACTAACTGGCCACTTCTCCGACATCAATCGAAGCGTTTTATCATCAAATATGCGATACGGTGCTACTCCTTCATCGGCTGCTACACTTTTCCGAACTACTCGCAAATGCTGGAACATACCTTCCTCAAACATTTCCTTCGCCGACTTCTTCTTAACTGGAGCTGCTTTCTTAAAGCTTTGTGGTTCTACCAAATCTACCTTTTGTCCTTCCACTAATACTTTTTTACTCAAGTCCGTAAAACGCAAAGCATTGCGATGCTCATAAGCAATTTCCAACAATCCTTGATTCACCAATTGAATGATGTAATTATTCCAATCAAATTCTCTTATATCGCGTCCTGCGCCAAATGTTTTAATGGAGTTATAATTACCCGACATAACCGCAGGTGTATACCTACCACGTAAAATTTGGACAATCGTACTCATCGGCAATTTCTCCCGCGTGCGAGCAATAGCCGACAATGCCTTCTGCGCAATGATGGTTCCGTCTATAGTAGTGCGCGGATTTTGACACACATCACAATTCCCACAATCTTCCTCCATTCGCTCACTAAAATAATTAAGCAACACCTTCCGACGGCACATATTCGTTTCAGCAAACTGCTGCAAACGAGCCAATTTCTGCAATTTCAACTCCTTAATCTTAGAATCCTCCTCATCCAAAATACTACGGTGTTGATTAACATCTGCATAGGTATAAAACAAAATCGTATCACTCTCTACCCCATCACGCCCCGCACGTCCTATTTCTTGATAATAGCTTTCGATATTTTTAGGTAGGTTATAATGCAAAACAAAACGTACATTCGACTTATCAATCCCCATCCCAAAAGCAATGGTCGCACATACAATCCGTAAATCATCTCTAATAAATGCATCTTGTACCTCCATGCGATCTCGATTAGACATTCCTGCATGATAATGCTTCGCATCAAAGCCTTTTGCGCGCAATTTTTCGGCAAGTGATTCGGTCGATTTTTTACTCAAACAATAAATAATACCCGAATCTCCTTTATGCGCTTTGAGATAAGTAATAATTTGTTGTAATCGTTGTTGTCCAGGTCGGACATTCAAACGAATATTTGGACGATCAAAAGAACTCACAAACATTTTAGCTCCCTCCAAACTCAACTGCTCCATTATATCTTTTCGAGTCAATTTATCAGCAGTAGCAGTCAAAGCAATAATCGGCGTATTCGGAAAATCTTGTTTCAACAATTTCATTTGTGCATACTCTGGACGAAAATCATGTCCCCAAAAAGAAATACAATGCGCCTCATCTATGGCAAACAGGTTGATGGTCAAAGAGCGTAAAAATTGCTTAAACCAATCCGAACTCAATTTTTCAGGCGAGACATACAACAACTTCAAATCACCATAAGCACAAGCACGCTCCACCTTTTGTTGTTCCAAACTACTCTGCGAGCTATTCAAATAAGCCGCAGCAATACCATTTTGCTTTAGCCCTTCTACTTGATCACGCATTAGAGAAATAAGCGGAGAGACGACTACACATAACCCCTTTTTAGCCAACGCAGGAATCTGATAACACATCGACTTACCTCCACCTGTTGGCATCAATACCAAACAATCTTCACCCGACAATACCGTATTAATAATTTCCTCCTGCATAGGACGAAAATCATCATACCCAAAATACTCTTTCAGAATCGCTTTAGGTTCTTTTTCTACAAACTCGTCAAATTGCAACATTTATATAAGATTACAAGAATTTTAAAGGAATGGATAGAGAAAATCTACGAATTAACTATTTTAGCCATCATTTACTAACACAACTAAACATGGCAAGCAATAAAGATACTACTAAAATAGCCATTCCCCCAACTGCAACCAGTAATCTGCCCGTTTTAGTTCAATTATTAAAAGGGCAAGAAATAAATGCGCGCTATTACCCACGCCTTCTTTTCTCCTACCTCATCAGTACCATCCTTGCTCCTTTCCGACAATTAGAACGCCTACAATACAATAAGAAAATAGCTCAATACCAACTCAAAAATCCACCCATATTTGTACTAGGACACTGGCGAAGTGGTACTACTCATTTACACAATTTACTCTGCCAAGACCCACAATTTGGCTACTTCACCACTTATCACAGCGTATTCCCCGAACTCCTACTCCACCCCATCAACCGCTTCATCTTTCGCAATATTGCCAGCCGAGTCATGCCCTCTCGACGTGCAGGGGACAATGTTGTCCTCAAAGCCGACTACCCACAAGAAGAAGAATTTGCACTAGGCAACGTATATCCCAGCAGTTTTTACTACTTCTGGTTCTTCCCCAAAGAAACGCTCTCTCTTTTCGACCAACATATTTTATACAAAAACTTCAGCCCTCAACAAATAAATGATTGGCAACAAAGCTACCTACGCCAAATCAAAAAAGCCCTGCTCAACACCCAAAAAGAAACCTTCATCTCTAAAAACCCTCCCAATACAGGACGCGTCCCCCAACTCCTATCCCTATTTCCCAATGCCCGTTTTGTCTACATTCACCGAAATCCCTACCATGTGTTTCTCTCTACCCGTCGCTTCTTCTCCCAAATGATGCCCTACCTCCAATACCACGACATCAGCCCCGAACAACGCGACAAGCAAATCCTATTGATTTATAACAAAATTATGCACAAATACGAGCAAGACAAACAACTCATCCCACCAAATCAACTAGTAGAAGTCCGTTTCGAACAGCTCGAAAAAGAACCACTTCCTATCCTCCAAAACATCTACAAAACTCTTAATTTAACAGGTTTTAACGAAGCAAAAACAAACTTCGAAACTTATATAAATGCCAAAAAGAATTACAAAAAAAATAAACACAAAGTCTCTCAACAAGAAATAGATCGCATTCGCACCCACTGGCAATTTTTTATGGAGAAATACGGCTACGATATTCCCGAAAATCTGACGATTACCTAAATCCTTCGTACAGACAAGACATGCCTCGTCTCTACTAAATGATTCAACAAAGCACTATCTTCTTATAACTCAACAACTCAATCCCCCAATCACTCATTTTTTGGGCGTGCCCTTTCGCAGGGATTGGAAATAGTGGATGTTATAAATATACCTCGTAACACAATCCCTCAATCCCCCATTCCCCCAATCCCTGCTTCAGGTCGGGCTATCCGTTTGTAGTTGCCTCGTAGAAAAGGTGTTCCGCTATTTCTGCTGGCAGTGTCTTCCGTTGTCAGCCCTGC
>JAHDHP010000396.1 GCA_020631245.1 Bacteroidota bacterium
GCAGTGTCTTCCTCCGTCAGCCCTGCCAGCAAAAGCCTCATCATGTTTCTACTTCACCAAGCTACCGCTACTATCCTTTGCGCAACCGTTTCACCATTTAACCATTTCTTCGTTCAACCGTCGCCCGTTCAACCGTTTCACCATCTAAATAAACGGCATCTTCACGACCTTCGCAGCAATCATCTTTTTCCGTACCTGAATTTGAATCATCGTTTCAGGCTTCACAAAGTCAATCGCCACATATCCCATTCCAATCGCCTTCTGTACACTTGGCCCCTTCGTGCCAGAAGTAACCTCACCAATAACACCACCCTCCATATCCAAGATAGGATACCCATGACGCGCAATTCCTCTATCCAACAATTCAAAGCCAATCAATTTACGGGTAAGACCTTCCTCCTTTTGTCGAACAAGTACTTCCTTACCAATAAAATCACTATTCAAGCGAGTCAACCAACCCAATCCTGCTTCTAAAGGGCTAGTCGTGTCATTTATATCATTACCATACAAACAATACCCTTTTTCCAAGCGAAGTGTATCACGTGCCCCTAAACCAATTGCTTGTATACCATAAGCGGCTCCCGCTTCCATAATCGCCTGCCAAATCGCAACAGCATGTTTATTATCAAAGTACACCTCAAAGCCACCAGAACCCGTATAACCCGTCGCAGAAACAATCACATTTTCAATGCCTGCGAATATCCCTCGTTCAAAGGTGTAGTATTTCATATTGTGGAGATCCATATCAGTCAAAGACTGCAAACAATGGGCGGCTTTGGGCCCTTGAACAGCCAATAATGCAGAACGATCAGATATATCTATTACCTCAATGTCGGAGGCAGGCTTAAATTGTTGAATCCAATCCCAATCTTTCTCAATATTAGCTCCATTCACCACCAGCATAAATGCTTGCTCACTCAATTGGTAAACAAGCATATCATCGACAATACCGCCCTCTCGATTCATAAGACACGTATATAGTGCTTTTCCAGGACTCAAACGGGCAATATCATTACAACTAACTTTCTGAATTAAATCGAAAGCATGGTCACCTCGTATAATAAACTCACCCATATGGGAAACATCGAAAATACCTACTTTTTCACGCACACAAAGATGCTCCTCGGTAATGCCCTGATAACTAATAGGCATCTCATAACCCGCAAAAGCGGCCATCTTCGCGCCTAATGATTCATGTATAGCATGTAAAGGTGTTTTTTTCATTAGTTATTATTTATTCATGATTAAAATCATGATAGCCAAAAAGAAACACAAAACTAGTAAGATTCCTAGCATTCATCAAATAACGTCTTATTTTATCATCATTCCATAGTTGCTCTTTAATGCTAAGACAACCATTTATGGCTATGGATATCAAGCTTCCTGTCACAGAAGTCTTTAAACACGCCCTAAAAGGCATTTATCAGCAACAGAAATGTCAATTTTACATTAAAAAGCACTAAAATTCTCAATTTAGCTTTAAATTCGAATATTAAACAAACAATGTGGTATAGTTTTAGTACCTATTTAATCAAGCTTATACACCTGTAATGGTTTATTGGCGCGGGATTTGAGCTGCTAACAATATGTGCTAAAATTACAAATATAAGTGTTGTTTTTAATTATACTTGTATCCATTTTAGTATGAGTAAAACTTAAATCTTTCATTTTCAATACTTGAAAACCTTTAATTTAGGTGTGCAAGCTTGGAAATACTATGAATTGAAACTATTTTTGCGATTATTTATAATTATAAGATTATTAATCAAATTCTATTTGTTAATTTAAATTGTCTAATATGAACAAGGGACAGTTAGTCGATCAGATTGCTGGAGATGCAAATTTAACCAAAGCACAAGCTGGTGCGGCTCTCGATGCATTTATGAAAGCAGTAAGAGAATCACTACAAGGTAGTGATAAGGTAACTTTAGTTGGTTTTGGTACTTTCTCTGTAGGAGAGCGTGCTGCTCGAACAGGACGTAATCCACGTACTGGTGAGGAAATTCAAATTGCGGCTAAAAAAGTAGTTAAGTTTAAAGCTGGAAAGGAGCTTGAAGGAGCTCTTAACTAACTGATTGACTACGAACCTATTACATGCTTATTTGTTACAGTGTGTTTAACTTCACACCTTATGAAAGTACCTTCTATATACATGAATAGAAGATGGTTTAAGTATAACTGATATTATCATTAGCTTCGGATGCTATATTCGATAAAATGTAACGTTAGAAATATACCCCTTGGTCTTATACAAAGATCAAGGGGTATTTCTATTATAGCTCATCACACTACTACGTCTTAAATATAGGTATAGATGCCTAATATAATTGCCCACTAAAGTTCTCAAAAAAAAGAAAATCACACCAAAATCACAAATGGTTTGTATTTCGTTGGTTAACAGATGGTTAGGTAGTTTGTTTTTTTCTAAATGAAAAAAGTCCCTAAATTTTACAGTTAAACTAACAATTGTTTGTTCGTTTCCTTTTCTTTTTCCTGCTATTTTAATATATTTGGCTTACAAATGTTAGTTATGACTGGAAATAAATGTCCAAAATGTAATGCCACCAATATCATTAAGAGTGGAAAAGTGAAAGAACGTCAGCGTTTCCTGTGTAAAACGTGTAATTACCACTTTACTGTTAATAAATTAGGAAAGAGAATTGATGATTATTATGTAGTTAAAGCCTTGCAGCTATACTTACAAGGGCTTGGTTACCGCGAAATAGAACGTATTTTAGGCGTTAGTCATGTTACCGTCATGAAGTGGGTCAAGCAATTTTTTAAAAAAGTACCCGAAAGACACCGCTCTTCACTCGACTGCGAAATCCTAAATGTCGAAGATGTGTGTCGATATATGCAGAACAAGGATAACATTAATGGTCGCGGTTTTTTACTAACCCATCTAGGCAGCAAAATGCTACTCATTAAGTGGGATGCCGAAAAAGTTGCTATTTAAATACAACATTATACCTTAATAAGTCGTTAAAGAAATCGTTCAAAAAGAATAGATCCATAGCCTTCTTTACTTATCACTATGCGAAAGAAGTTTTAAGAGTTAGAAACAATTATATAACTAATCGAATCTGACTCCTGAAACCTGGCTCCTGACTCCATTTAAATTTAAACGATCTCTTTTGAACAAACTATTCGACAATTACGACTTAAAAGAATGATGACGACAAGAATTAGCTTCAAATTAGTAGGTAAATTCCTTATGGGTATCTGTTTCCTCTTGGTCAGTACCACCATGAGTACTCAAGCTCAAGATTCTGAAGTGGGATTATGGGTAGGAGGAGCCACTTATTTTGGAGACCTGAACCCCGAATATAATGTCCTACAAACTCGCCCCGCTTTTGGAGCTATTTACCGATACAATGCCAATCCATATGTAGTCCTCAAAGGGGGAGTAGGAGCAGGGCGTATCCAACATGCCGATTCAATCAGTGCATATCCCTTCCAACAATCCAGAAACTTAAGTTTCCGCACCAATATCGTAGAAGTACACGGAGGAATCGAACTACATTTTCAACGATTTATCTTAGGAAGTGACAAAAATTACTTTACACCTTACCTTTCAGCAGGTGTAGGGCTTTTTTATTCCAATCCCAAAGCCAAATTTCAAGGAGAATGGTTCAATCTTCGCGAATTAGGAACAGAAGGACAATTAACCGATCTAATTGCCAATAAACAGTATAAACCAGTTCAGTTTAGCATACCTATTGGTTTGGGTTTTAAATACTGGCTCAGAGATACTTGGAATTTTTATACAGAAATTAGTTATCGATTCACTACTACCGATTACATAGACGATGTAAGTAGCACCTATGTCGATAGCTTCTTACTAGGCGATGGAACCACCAACGGAGCATTAGCAGATCGTTCAGGGGAAGTCGGAACGCCCATTGGTGTAGAAGGAAAACAAAGAGGAGATATCGTCGCCAATGATCAATTTATGTTCATTCAAGTTGGACTTACCTATGTAATTTTTAATCGCAAATGTCCAACAGGACAAGGAAAACGCAAATTTGACTTTAATGAGTAAAAATTCCCCTCCTCGGAGGGGCTAGGGGTGGGTTTTACAATTTTC
>JAHDHP010000397.1 GCA_020631245.1 Bacteroidota bacterium
AAAATCGTACCAGGTGATAATCTAGGAGCTGTTATTTCTAAAGAAGCCAAAGAACGTATCGAAGGCTATATCAATGATGCAGAAGCCGCAGGTGCGAAAGTATTGGTCGATGGAAGAAATGTACAGGTAGAAGGACATGAAAATGGTTTTTATGTCGGTCCAACAGTGATTGACTATGTTACTCCTGATATGGCGATTGCTAAAGAAGAGGTATTTGGTCCTGTTATCGTCGTTATTCGTGCAAAAGATGTAGATGAAGCAATTGCAATAGAAAATAACTCTAATTATGGAAATGCAGCATCTGTATTTACCCAGAATGGAGGCATGGCAAGAGAAGTAATGCAGCGTGCTAGTGCGGGTATGGTAGGTGTTAATATTGGTGTACCAGTACCGCGTGAACCATTTTCTTTTGGTGGCTGGAATGAATCGAAATTTGGAGTAGGGGATATTACTGGTAAAAGTTCTATCCACTTTTGGACACAAATTAAAAAGACGACAACGAAGTGGAATCCAGAGGCAAGAACGAATTGGATGTCGTAATTGATGATTGGATGACTGGGTGATTGGATATAGCGTAACGCCCATCCAATCATTCTGTCAACCAATCATCAAGAGGGCACGCCCAAAAAAATATTATAATAATTTAAGGAGGTAGAAAACTTCACAATCGCACCTCGCACAATAAATATACTATGACCATAAAAGTACAATCTGAAATAGAAGCAATTAAGAAAGATAATTTGCGCTATACCTTATTTTCGTGGGGCAAGCAAGGTGGATTAAATCCAGTGGTGGCTGACCATGCAAAGGGGGTGTATGTATACGATAAAGCAGGAAAATCTTATTTGGATTTCTCCTCACAATTGATGAATGTGAACATTGGACATGGACACCCGAAGGTGACAGAGGCGGTAAAACAACAAATGGAAAAATTGAGTTTTGTGTATCCTGGGATGGCAACGGAGGTACGAGGGGAATTGGGAAAAAAATTGGCTGAGTTGGCACCTGGTTCATTGAATAAAACCTTTTTTACACTCGGTGGTGCAGAAGCGATCGAAAATGCGATGAAACTGGCGAAGGTTTATACAGGACGCCATAAAATTGTGAGTTTATATCGCTCTTATCATGGAGGTACACATGGTGCGATGGCGGCAGGAGGTGATCCGCGTAAGCATCCTATTGATAGCCAAATTATGCCGAATGTAGTGCATGTCGATAATCCGTATCAGTATCGTTGTGCCTTTGGTTGTGAAGGAGTCTGTGCATCTCGCTGTTTGGAACAGATGGAAAATATTATTAAATATGAGAACCCAAGTAGTATTGCGGCTATTTTGATTGAGGGAGAATCAGGTTCTTCGGGATGTATTAAATATCCGCCAGGCTATTGGCAGGGAGTGCGCAAAATAGCAGATAAGTATGGCATTTTGCTGATTGATGATGAGGTGATGAGTGGCTTTGGAAGAACAGGTAAGATGTTTGCGGTAGAAAATCATGGCGTAACGCCTGATATTATATGTATGGCAAAAGGCTTAACGGCAGGTTATATTCCATTAGGAGGAATTATTGTGAAAGATGAAATTGCTGCTGCCTTTGAAGAGAAAGCCTTGCCACTTGGATTGACCTATTCCGCGCATCCAGTAGCTTGTGCGGCTGCTTTGGCTGTTTTAGAGGTATATGAGGAGGAAAACTTGGTGGAACGTGCTGCTGAAATGGGAAAATATGTGGAGGAAAAGGTAGAGGAGTTGAAAGCGAAACATCCATCAATCGGTGATTTTAGAAATACAGGTTTATTGGGTTGTATTGAGTTAGTACGTAATCGAGCCACTAAAGAACCATTGGTGCCCTGGAATGCGAAGCCCGAAGAATCAAAGCCAACTTATCGTATGGTCGCAAAAATAAAGGAGCTTGGAATGTTTACTTTTGCAAAATGGAACTTTATATTTGTTGCACCACCTTTAAATATTACAAGAGAAGAGGTAGACAAAGGGATGGAGATCTTATCGCAAGTAATTGCGATTGCCGATGAATATTATGTGCATTAATTACAATTAATCAATTTCAATGAAAAAAATACTATTTCCGACTGACTTTTCAGAACGCTCGCAACGAGCATTTACCTATGCCCTTCATTTAGCTGCCAAACTGAATGTGGGAATTTGCACGCTTCATGCCTATAATATTGATTTGAAGCATGAGGCGGGACCAGCAGAAACGGTTAAAGAAATTCGAGAACAAGAACAGATAGAAGAAATGGAACGGTATCGTACCGCTTCTGCTAAAATGTATGAACAGGCAGTGACACAAGATTTGCAGCATGTGGAGGTAGATCATATCTTGGAAGAAGGGGAGGTAGTAAATACGATTTTGGAGGTAAGTAAACGAGATGATTTTGAGTTGATTGTCATGAGTACACGTAGCACTGTTGCCCTGAAAGATATGCTTCTTGGAAGTGTAACGACTAAGATCGTAGAAGATGCAGAGCTTCCTGTGTTGGCAGTGCCTGAGAATGCTGTTTTTAGTGGTATTAAGCAGATTGCCTATGCGACTAATTTTGATGCCTTAGATCGAGTAAAAATCGAGCGAGTGGCAGATTGGGCCAAGCAGTCGGATGCTAGTTTGCATTGTGTGCATGTTAATGTAGATAATAATCGTGAACCTGACGAGGTGCAAATGGGAAATCTAAGAGCAGCTCTTTCTGGACGAGATCATATTACCTTCAATATCATTGATAACGAAGATTTTTATGAAGGAGTCAATCGGTATATTGAAGCCAATAATATTGATATGGTGGTGATGCTTACCCACAAACATACGTTGTTACAACGATTGTTTTCGTCGAGTGCTGCCCAAAAAATGACCTTCCAATCGAAAGTGCCTTTATTGGCATTACATGAACAAGGAGAGTAGTTATTACAGGCGATCAATTAAAATAAATTCAAAATCTTGGAGAAAAAAGTCTCGAATGGCTTTTTTCTCTTTTTTGTTTAGATTATTGTCTCCACACAATCCTGCCCTAAAAGATGATACCTGAATACTTGCCTTGTTACTATTGCCTGTAATCAATACCGTAGTGGTTCCCCACCTACAATCAAAAGGAGGTTCGAAAGGACGTTTTATCCATTGATAGTTATAGTATTGTAAGCGAATACTATCATTTTTAAGGTAAATAGTGTCATATCTTTCGGGTACTGTAACTGTTTCGGTATAAGGGTCATTATTTTCATCATAATACGTATGGTCTACTTTTCGGTAATTGATAACATGATAATAGATACTATCTGATCCGCGAGGTTGGATCTCGTTTGCATTCTCAATATGAGTAGATAGAGAGTAGTTATTTATATAGGTGTCAATCGTATCTTGGTAGTTGCTTTGTATCTTATTAATTTTTTGGAGCAATTCATCCAATGAATAATCAAAAGTGTAGGTTTTGTCACACTCGATGATGGTACGAGGAGGAGAAGTCGCCATAAATGCTAACATGCTTATGCCTAGTATTATAAACTGTAAACTCCTTTGAAGAAGAGGTGTTTTAATAGAAAGCGTAGGAGAAGTCCTTGATTTTTGGGTATAAACATAAGCTATTGGCAACATTAACAAAGCCATCAAATCACCATAATCTACCACTCTTCCAATTGGAATCAAAGCCGAGGTATTATACCAGTCAATAGCTGTTTGCGAATAAGGAGATTTCCACCAAATAAAACCTAACCCAATCAATCCGAGTATCGTTTTCTTGAATCTAGGAAAGACGATAATCCCTAGTATTCCTACCAGAAAAATACCCGCAAAATCGGATAGTTTACCCGTAATGAAATTATGAAATTGGTATTTCCAAACATGGTCATTGAGGATCAATATGCTCAAGGCAAGCAAAAAAGGAAGACGGAGTATGAAATTTAAAGGAGAAGTCATGGCTTGTTTTTTTGATTGAATAATACTTGAAATAAAAGGTTGTTGGGCGTGCCCCTTTTGCAAATCGAAACTTATCAGGTTTAAGGTAATACCTTGTCATAATTGTTTGGCTCTTGCTCAAAACCTGCCAAGTTGATTTGCAAAAGGGTCGGGCTATTCGTTTGT
>JAHDHP010000029.1 GCA_020631245.1 Bacteroidota bacterium
AACTGTTCTTCAACAGCTAGTAATTGTTTACGGATTTTGAGGTTGATTAATTTGTGGTTGGGGTGGGATTTAAGAACTATACCACTTTTTGAATTCCAAAATTCAGGGGCAAGATATACATCTGTATGGTAATACCATGTCTTTCTTAAATGGGTTATCCTGATTTTTAAAGGATATTCAGGTCTTTCTTTTCTGCCTCTTGTGTCAAGGATAACTTTAAATGAAGCCATAAATCTGGTGTTTATGACTAACCACTTATAAATATTTTGCTAAAGTGTTACAAACATGTTACAAACATTTCCCCAAAAACTACCCTTTTCAACTCCTCAAAACTCAATTACCCCAACCCCTAAAACCCTTACAACTATTGCCCATTTCCCATATATTTCCTATCTTTGAGGGCGTTTGGGGGATTAGCTCAGTTGGCTAGAGCGTTTGACTGGCAGTCAAGAGGCCACCGGTTCGAATCCGGTATCCTCCACAAATTCCACATAATATTTTGATAATCAGTACTATATACTTTTGATTTTTACAAAAGTCTGCCAGTACTTAGCCCTAGTTGTGTCATAGTTATTTTTTTGCCTAATACGTTGGGGAACGCATAGGAGCAAAAAATTAAACTATGTCTATTGTAAATCCTAGTTCCTTTTCAATCCCTGTTCTCACCGAGGGGAAACATTGGTACATTAGCTATTATGTCGAACATCCAATAACAGGTGTTCGCGAAAGAATCCGTAAAACTTATGGTCTGAATAGAATACGTCTTATTAAAGCAAGACGCAGAAAGGCGCGCAAGATAATTAAGGAGATTACTACCAGTTTATATAGTGGCTGGAATCCCCTTCAAAAAGTACAAACAGACACAGATACCATTAACTGTATCGAAGCCTTAAACCTAGCCTTGAAGTTAAAAATATCAGATAAGCGACCTGATACTGTTAGAAGTTATTCCTCTTACCATCGAATTTTTACAACCTGGTTAACAAAACATAAACTACATGGTGTCAGTATAGATAAAATTGACCGTCGTATTTGCCAACAGTTTGTGGATGACCTTAATTTTAAAAAGAAAGTCTCAGCCAACACACGTATCAATTATATTAACAATCTAAAAGGTTTTTTCAACTCCTTAAAATTTCGTGGGTATATAGATAAAAACCCGTGGGAAGGTTTAGAGAAAATCCGAAAGTCTGCCACTATACGTAGGGCATTTACTCCAACAGAAGAAAAATTGTTTGTTGAATACTTAAAAAATAATGATCCTGATATGTTATTTTGTATTCGAATGATTCATGACTTTCTTATTAGAGTTAATGAACTTTGCAAGCTTCAAATAAAAGACATTTGCTTTACAGAAAATACGCTGTTCGTTTCTGGTAAAATTTGTAAGAATGGCGTTGATACTTGGCGCACTATTCCTGCCAATACTCGCAAAATTCTTTTAGAGCGATTAAATAACTATCCCCTCAAATGTTATATAGTAGGACATGGACTACGCCCCAATATGCGCCCTACGACTACAAGACATATACAAAGAAGACATAGACTACTCCTTGAAAAATGTGAATTATATGAAAAGGGCTTAGGCCCGTATAGCTGGAAAGATACCGCAGTTGTAAAATTGAAAAGGGCAGGACAAAGCATTATAGATGTAAAAGATCAATGCGGACATCTTGACATTGAATCAACTATGATTTATATGAAGGAGCAACCCAAATTTAATGAGCGTCTATTTAATACCTACCCCGAAATAGGAGAATAAAAAAAAACCTCGTTTCGAAATCGAAACGAGGTTTTTTATCAGTTATTTTAACACAATCACTTTGCCACCTCCTTTTTATTTTTCCAAGCCTCAACATCAAAAACAATTTCGTCTATTTTATAAGTATCTTGAGCTTTCATTATATCCCGCATATATGTATAATAATTTATACGTGCATTGACTATTTCCTGATCTCTTTCACCTCTTTTTTTGTAGCCTTTATAGCTTCTCAATCCGTTTTCTACTTGCTGAAAAGTTTTTACCTTTCCTGTTGTCTTGAAATAGGCAGGCAATTTGGTTGTAACGCTTGTTGTAACTACGTTACACAGATTTTCGGACAAGTTTTTTTTATCCTTCAAATCCGACCTAAAACCTATTTGATTTCGTGAATATAAATCATGGTTTTCTTTTTGATTCAGCGGCTTAGATGGAGTAGGGGAGTATTCAAAATTAAAAGAATCTTGCTTTTTTTGGTTAGTCGCAACCTGCCCGTATGAGCTATTATATCCCGCTTGAGTTATGGCATTGTTACCCTGAATGTAACTTCCTGTTATCCTTAGTGCATGCTCATAGTGGCTGTAATAACGGTAGGCTAGGGAGAACACCAAGCAAAAGAATATCCCGCTTTCCACAACATATCCTATATACAACCTGAAAGAATGCACTTGTGTATGTTTGGTGTTATAATTATTGATGGCTGTATTTAACTTTTCCTCTTTTTCCGCAGCAGCTTTTGTTTGAAGACTAGACAACAAAATCTCGTTAGCGGCATAAGCTTTACCCGCCTTTGAGCTTTCGTTTAACCTGCCTTTCCAATTATTAGTTTTAAATATTCTTTTATTATCCTCCTTAATCTGATTTATTTGAGAATCATATTGTGTTACAATATCTTTTGATGTTGGTGGCAAATATTGTTTTTGCGCCTCCGTTTTTACCCCATTTACACACATATAAGCAGAGGCAAGAAAACACATTAGCGCAATGGGTAGTGCTATAATGGGTTTTTGAGAATACGTAAAAAGCGTTTGGGCTGACTGACTAATTGATAAATGCTTTACAACTTCCAATACAAACAAAGCAAATGCGGAAAAATACAAGCTATAAACAACAAACTCACTTCCTGACAACTCTGCATTTAACCATGATTGAACAAAAGGAACCGACAGCATAATACTAAATGCCCCAAGAAGAACAGAACCGACCAAAGACGCATAATACAATTTTCTATACCTATCAAAAAAATCTTTCTTCTCATACTCCTTGTAATATTTAAACAAGGCTTTGTCTTTATGATCATTTTCTAACAATTCTTTAGTTGAATCAATTGGTCGTGTGTGTTTTTGCCTATCGTTTCTACTTATAGAGGTAATCTTCCCCTTATTAGTTTTTTTGAAAAAATTAATGTTTTTAGGTAAATTCATTTCTTGTATTTTTTTTAAACACCCGACACGTTGAAGCTATGGAATGTTTAGACGTGATCGGGTACTTTAGATTTTTAAATTGCAGGATAGCAACAACTATTAATCATTACAAACCCACTTTTACTATCATTTTCACCCCTTCAAAGGGGCAAAAAAAATCCCCGCCCTCCTTTTGCTGTCTTACTTGCACTGGAGAAGCGGGGAAACAAGGTTTTTGCCTAAAAACATAACAAAAACCCCTATTCAATCATAAATTATCACTACAAGTAAGACAATATAAAAATACAATATTTTGATTTAAAATACAATTAAGATTACCCATCTTGTTTGCTGTTTTTTTATTTCAATCCGAACAAAGTCGCCTGTTTTTGATCAGCTAGTTCGATACTCACTTTCATTTTTAATTGGTTCATATACTTTCTTCTCCAAGCAGTTACAGCATTATCATACTTTTCTATTGCTTGCTTTATTTCCTTTTCATTCGCCCCTCTTTTTACGAACTCATTAAATTTATTATCTCTTAACTTTGTTGCTTTATCTAGTTCTTTTTTTAATCGGTTTAACTCCCTTTCATAGGCTTGCATTGTAGGACTTCTACTAATATTATTCTCAAGATTTAGCAGTTTTGTATTATCAAATTCACCATTATTTTTTTGACGTTCAATAGCCCGTTTTAACAGTTCGTTAAAATCTCTACTTGACTTGATTACCCCTTTTGAATCACGAGCCAAATAACTGTATATTTCGTCTTCGTGAAAGTGGGTAAGTTGTGGAAACTTGATACGGGCATCACCAATCCAAAGGGCTATTTTCTCCGCTTGTTTTCTACTGGTGGGGTCTCCTTTTTGAAGTAACTTTATTGCGTTAATTGCTTTTCCTCTTGGGTTTATCATTGCATACCTTAAAATAGAACTAGCGTTTCGTCCTTCATATAATCGGGCTAATTCTTGCACCTCTTTAATATCTACTCCATTGATTAGTAAATTGCGGTAGTAAATAGCCCGTTCAATTGGTGTTTCGGGTGTAGAAAGCGTGTTACTCATTAGGGCAATTTGTACCGCTTCTTTCTCTCCTACTTTTATAATCTTTGCTGGTATGTGCTTAAATCCCTGCCCATCTACTTTATATTTAGTTTTCGAAAGCATTTTAAATGCCTTTGTTCGGCTATGCCCTGACAACACATATAATTTACCAGATGGAGACAACCAAAGCAAGATTGGATCGAATACTTGCCATTTAAAAGAACCGTTTTTAACTGCGTTGACAATCCGATTTACACTTTCAATACTAAAGTCATCTTCCCTATTTTGAAATAGTTTTTCATTTGTATAAATCTTATTTAATGGTACCAAATAGGTATCAGCACAAGCATAACTCGTTCCCGTTTTACTGAGGAACTTGGGTTTTTTATTTTGATTCTTTGCTACTCCACCACGTGAGCGACAAGGGTATTTTAAAGCCGTAGAATATGTCCCATCTGCACAAGCTGTAAAAGTTTGATTATTGGTTAAAATTGCTCCAATTCCTTGTTTTTGCCTATTTCTAAGCATTAGCAAACCTAATGCAGAAAACGTTAAAAGTTGGTTTGTTTTCATAATTTCAGTTTTATAAAAAAAAGCCCATCTACACAGTAGATAGGCCAGGTTTGATTTAAAGAATGTGATTAATCAGGACTTGTAATTTGATTAATCATCCAAAGAACTGTTCTTAAACCATTTTGTATTTCTTTTCCTTTTTCTCCTCCTTCTTGTATTACTATGGCGATTTTAGACAAATCGTGTATTACTTCATCTTTCCCTACACTATTTATATAATCCACAAGCTTTCCCGCTTGGTTTTGGGTTAACTCGGTTCTTTTTTGGGCTTTCATTTTTCCTACTATTAAACAAAAAAGGGGGTGTAGTCTGGGAACTAGGAAGCCACGCCTAAAAAGCTTCCTTACAGACTACACCCCCTTCACAATTAATGTGTTACGTTAAATGCTGTTTACAAAAAGTCAGGTATAAAGAGGCGCAGAATTAGTTTTGTTCCTATTTACAATAATAAAGTTTTGATATAACAATTAAACGAAATTAACATTTTTTAAATTGTTTACTAGATAGACTTTATTTGCGTGAGGGATAGTAACGGTAGCTTGCCGAAATAGAAAGGTAGTGCGGCTAACTGAGGGGTGACTGAGCGACGAAGCGAAGACGCACCGAAGTAATAGCCGTACACCTTTTCTATGAGGCAACTATAAGTGAATAGCCCGACCCGAAGGGACACGCCCAAAAAATCATCTTCTTTTATCCCAAACTCTATGCGGCCCTATATCGTAATGAGTAAAAGTATTGTATTTGCCTAATCCACCTTTTTTAATCCATCCCATTGTCATAAGCCGATCAATTTCTTGCTGAACAGTACTTGCGGGTACTCCTTGCACTTTAAAATCGGCTGCCATTCCGCAGGGATGATAGGAAAACTCAGCACCTCCAATATCTAAATTATAGGTAGGAGTACGAAAACCTGAAGTAATATAAATAGGTTTACCAAAGATATATCTAATGTGTTCTAACTCATTCATTAATAGTTGGATATATCCTCTTAGTTCTTTTGGCACCTCAACCCCACATTTACAATTAAATTCTGATAAGTTAAAATTTTCTGTTCCTGCGGTATCTGCATAGTTCGGTTTACAGTAACTCGCAATATGTGGATTATTACTTATTACTATTGGGCCGCTTCCCGTTTCGATAACTGAGGGAGTAGGTGCGGGTTCTGTAATGATATTAGGAGTATAAGCGGGAATGATACTACCGTCGTCATTTGGTGCGATGTATGGTTCGGGTGGCTCTTCGGTTCCTGCTTTTCCGTTCTTACTTGCGATAGCTGCAAAGGCTAACAATGCGATGGTTGCTTTTCCTAGCATAAGATATTATTCAGGTCGATATAATGTATAGTGCCAATAAGTTAATACTCTATTCCCCTTGATAATGTAGCCTGTAACAATATGTTCCTCTTGTTCATTGATACTTACTTGTAATTGTGCGGAATATTTACGGTTCTCGCTTACTAATACAATTGGTTCAAAGCCATCATAAACATCTGTATTTCCTCCAAATTCAATTTCAAGGCTCCTTGATTCTGTGTTATATGCTATTGGTTCGGGCCATGGGTAATCCTTTTTCTTTCTCAAGAACAAATAAGCGACAAAACCAAGTGTTAATAATTCATTCATTATTCTTCATTGGTTTACGAATAGATAAGAGACGACCATTTAAAATTTCCCCCATCCATTGCGGGAGAAAACCTACCACAACCAAATTCTCAATAATAGACAAGAGATTATGAAGCACATAGCCTAAATATACGGTACCAGGCAGAAAGCCTAATAAGTCGGGGTACATTTTGGATAGATGCCAAGAGATGCCCAATAATGAAAAGGTGAAGAATAAACTAAAGAATATTCTAACCAGTTTTGAGGCTTGAAAATCTCCTAAAGAAACCGCCTTATAAACTCCACTTATAAAATGTACTAAAATCATAAATGCGAGGATAAATACCGATGTTGGCGAATCCCACATATACTGAGTAATCCAAGAACTAAGACCACCCACTAACCAAAAGAATGGCACCAGCTTAAATTTAAGCCCTGCCAGATGTAGTATATCTATCATGTTATTATAACCCGTTAGAATTTCTATTTCTCGTTTTAGGATGATCATTTGGAGTAATTATACATAGTCTGCAAATTGGTTAATTCTATTCATCCAACCATTTAGGAACACTTGTTGAGAAGGGTTATTTTGCACAATCAACTGATAGTATTTTATTCTTTCGTCCTTGTATTGTTTGTACAAAATAGCGGGATTTTGTGCCGCAAAAAAATTGACTGCCTTTAGTGTTTTAGGCCCAAATACATTGTCAATGTTTAATGCAGGCTCATAGAACAAAAAGTTGATTGCTTGTTGAAGCAACTTAACATTTTTTGAGTGCTGTAACTGCCCATCAAATATAATATCGGCTAGAGGCTGATTTAAAATTTGATCTCCCTTCACTCGATCCCAATACAACTTTTTATAAATGGCTAGAGCTTGCGATTTTGTAAGCCCTTTCATATCAGCAACCGAAGGAGTACGACCAAAGAATGATTTATAAGTACAAGCTGTTATCCCATAATTAGTACCTACTCGCTGCCCTACTCCGACTTTACAGCCCGTCCAATTACCATTATCATCATAGTAATTTTGATACCCGCCTTCCGCAATTGCGGCGCGCCTAGCTGATTTCTCGAAGCTCGCGGGTTGTAAGTCAGGAGTAGGGGTAGGCGAATAGGGGGAATCCTCCAAAGGAGAGGAATTAGGTTTATCTTCATCCTCAGTAGGTGGAAACACATCATTTTTCTCACTACCTCTTAGTTTGCTAAGAAGTAGCCAAAAAAATAGTATTGGGATAAATGCTTTCATTATACTAGTTCGCCCGTTTGAATATTATATTTTAGTGTGTTTCCTGTTGTTTGATCTTTAATGATCAAAAGGTTCTCCCCTGCTTTCATGATCATCAAATTGGGCTGATGATGCTTTTCAAAAAGTAGTATTCCTATGGCTGCTCCAATGGATAGGTATATGATTGTTTTAAACATTGTTTAGGCTATTTTCAAAGCATCGAACCGTTGAATAACCTTATCTCCCCACTCTGGCTCCCCGTTTCCATACCAAAAACTATCACTGCATCCGTCTGTATAAGTCTCATTTATTGCCTGCCGAATAGTCTTATTATGTTTTTTTAGAAACTCATTAGCGACTACTCTAAATTCAAGCTCATAAGCATTATAATAAGCTTTCAAGGCTTGACACCTTTCATCTGCATTCCCACTATAATAAGTAGTAAACAAAGTAGTAGATAACCTTGATAATAAACTTTTTACCAATCGTTCATCACATCCACCATTACACTTCACCTCATTATCCAAATAACTTTTAGTTTCATCTTTACTACCACCAGTGAGTAAAAAACCAGCCAAACCGACACCCGCAATTACTGCGTTTAGTTCTTTGTTATTCTCCTTTGTTATGAATCGGTAAGCACCAAAACTCAAAGGTAATAGCCAAGCGGCACGGGCAATTTGATTTAATATTTGTTCCATATTATAGAGATGTACAACCAGTATTATAAAGGCACTCTTCGCCTAAATGCAGATTCCATAAATAGGAATGCCCCTCTAAACCTCGTACAGCAGGCACATATTCAAAATGTGGTTGATTGTAGGGTAATGTTAAATGTGGGTTGATATAGTCGGGTTGTACTGGTACCAATCGTTTTTGTTGATACTGCAAAGTACGTGAAGGGATCATAGCCACAGGTCGCATATTATCAAAGTTGCGCGGTATTATTCGCCCCCTGCCTAATGTTCCTGTTACTATATCTTCTGTGGGCTTTTTATCCATTACCTTTGATAATGCAAAGCCTATGACAACTCCTAAAAAGAGTGATTCTTTTTTGATCTTCATGATTATAAACTTTCAATATTGGTAATGTATCGGTTATATACGCCATAGTAATCACTGTAAAAGCCTGCCACTCGTTCATTACTATAAGTGCTATTGTATGGATTATCTGCCCCGTATTCGCTTGCACTTTGGTTCATTTCGATATAATCAAAACTACCTTCCATTTTTTCACTTTGTTTGTTCCCCTTAAATACATCAACAATCTCTAATACGGCATCTATTCCCTCACTTACTTTATCCGTCCAGTTTTTAGGCTTTGTCGTTTGAGGTGGGATATATGGAGTAGGTATATAAGTAGCAGGTGGACGCGTTGTATTTGCGTAGTTATTCCTGTTTGATTGCTTATTTTGTGTTAAAAAATATAGCCCTACTAATCCTGCTCCAATTAAAAGCATGTTATTATCTTTTTTCTTCGCCATTTGATTTAACTTGATTAGGTTGCGATAATACCGTTTCGACATTTATTTTTTGAGCGACTAATACCACCAATTCCGCTTTTGATTTATTGTGAGCAAGTTTTAACTTTTTGGCTACTTGCTTGAGTAATTTCAAAGTCAATAGCTTGTTGAGTATATCGGGAGTTATCCCTTCCAATACAGGGTTTTTATCTTTATCCCATACCAAAAGCGAAGTCATTAAAAAACCTCTTTGACTTGCTTTATTTTTCCCTAGCGCATTGATATTAAAACTCATTAGTTTGCTGTTAAATCTCGACAGTTCAAATCAAAGTTTTCAAATGTCCAAGCTTGATTTGTAGCTGGTCGATTAAATTGGTGCTGATAGGTCAACTCAAAATCATGATCATCCCAAGTGAACAACACTTTGATATTTGTATATAGTGTGGTAATAGAAAGCGGCACATTATAGATATACAGATATGGAGAAGCCGAACTATTAGGATTACTTGGATTAGCTACCCCGCCTGCATACAGTGTTCCACCAAATCCACCAATACGGGCATCCATTTCGAAATTTAAGTTCGTCACCCCTAATGCATTTAAATCGTTTCTAACATCCCACATCCACACATATATTCTCCAAGTTGTATTATTTCTGGAAACATAAGCCCGATTATCAGGGGTCAATTGTGCCGATAGATCGGGACATTTGCTTTGCACACATCCACAAGGACATTCTTGTAAAGCGTTTGCATCAGTTACATTAGTAGGAAAACCTTTTGCATCAAAGAACAAAGGAGGATCAAAAGTACCATCATCTTTAAACCTGACAACCGGATATACTTTTTGATTTCCGTTATTAGGATCAATGAAACAATCAAATTTCTGCGTACTGGTGTATTTCGCTTTTTGGAGTTCGGTTATTATCTGATCTTGCTTGACACTTGTTGCATGATCGGAAAGTTCGGTTTTTAATTCCTCCAGCTTATCACAAATACACTGTATATCATTAGCGGTTAGATGGTCGCTTAATTCTGCAATTAGCGCATCTAACTTGGTAATGATCGTTTGTTGATTAGTGCTTGTTGCGTGGTCTACTAATTCACTTAGTAGGCTTTGCAAACTTTGAATAATCGTGACTTGATTTGCACTTGTGGCATGGTCGGAAAGTTCGGCTTTTAATTCCTCCAGCTTATCGCAAATACACTGTATATCATTAGCGGTTAGATGGTCGCTTAATTCTGTAATTAGCGCATCTAACTTGGTAATGATCGTTTGTTGATTAGTGCTTGTTGCGTGGTCTACTAATTCACTTAGTAGGCTTTGCAAACTTTGAATAATCGTGACTTGATTTGCACTTGTGGCATGGTCGGAAAGTTCGGCTTTTAATTCCTCCAGCTTATCGCAAATACACTGTATATCATTAGCGGTTAGATGGTCGCTTAATTCATTAAGTATATCACCTAAGCTTGCAATAACTGTTTGTTGGTTTGCGGCTGTTGCTAAACCATTAAACACGCTGGTATCAGTATTGCCATTATTCGCACTTGTAGAAAATCCTCCCGCCATTAGTTTGTAATTGTTCCCGTTACAAAAGTTTTTATCATTACCACCTTACGTATTGGCTTGGGATTTAAGACGGGATCTAGATCATTAGCCGCTTTCATTTCGCTATACTGTTGCCAATCAAATCTTATATTTACTTCCGTCTCATCATGAGAAGTAAACAAACGATATTCATTTGTTTCTCTATCTTGCCATATATGTACATCACCATTAAATACATAAGATTCACCCGCCCTTACCCGCAAACCATTGATATACACATCAATATTACCTCCTTGATTATTGTCTATCGTCCATGCGTGACAATTGGTACGTACTGCCCTTGATTCTCGAATTGCCTTTTCAACCTTTCGAGTTGTACGGTACTTGGTAACAGGTAGGTGATATTGGTACGACATATTCTAAAATTATCGTTTGGGCAAATACTGTGTTAATGAGCTATCAATGACTGTTTTCATTGCAGGATTGATATTATCTAAATAATTCGCTAATCCCTCTAACACGTCCAATACTTGATATTCAGGGTAATGATTTTGAATGCGCTGCAAGCTATTTTGTAAGCTTTCTTGCGCTTCCTCTTGGCTCATTTGTGGAGTAGATGCCCCACTTTGATTTTGTTGATCCATGTTCGGTACTGTTTGGTTATTTGAAAAAGAGGTATTCCCCCCGCTTTGGGTCACGGTTCCGATTCCCATATTTTGAGGAACAACACCATTTATTTTAGTCGCTAGTATAGCTCCTATTCCTTGCAAGATCGGTTCTAATGCTGGCATCTCACAAAGCCTCATTACAGCTTGATAAAAGCCGTTCCCCGTATTTTTCACTAAGTCGGTCAAGTCTTCAATTTGTTGTTCTAATCGTTCCTTTTCGACTTTGTGTTTAAATTCGATTAGTTCTAAATCCTTCTTTTGAATTTGATCCTTTAGTTCGTTGATAGCTCCGATTACTTGATCGTTATTACTGCTACCCACTGAACCAATTGTATTATTTTGTGCATAAGGATTAGCAAACATTCCATAAGGAGAAACCATACGCGGGAAGGTATCAAACTTTAGTTTTACATAATTGACACTCGCAGATTTAGGAGAAGGTTTCAAACGTAAAATACCTTTGCCATGCCCAAAGCGTGAGAGTGTTCTTATTAACTGGTTATGTGAATCGCTCAATTGCAAGTCAGGTTCCATAGTTGAAGCTCCCCAAGCACGTTGATTATTCGAAATATCATGCCCTGGGAACAATTCCCAATATGTTAAACCTAATTGTTTAAATTGGTCTATTAGGTTTTGCGCTCCTTCAATTACAATATCATTTCCCGTTGGTAACTGCATTTTAGGCGTTTAAAGAACCAATAATATTTTGTGCGAAAACTTGTTCATTCGCATTCATGTTGCGAATACTGGAATGATACATTTTGACGATTTCATCTTTTAAGCCTCGATAGGTTTGGTATAGTTCTTCGTAATACCCTGGCTCAACATAAGCCACCGTAAATACAAATTGCTCGTAGTTTGTCTCATCCTCCATATCCGCTAATTGATAAGTTGGTTCAGGTATAAACTCTACATAACAGTCATTCAAATCTATTCGACTACCTCCCAAAAACAACCAGTCTTCCCGAACACTAGGAGAATTTTTCCCGATAGATGATAAAGGAATTTGGTGCATATACTCGAATCTGTTTTGAGTGAGTGTAAGATAAGAGCGTTTGAAAACAGATTCTCTTACATTAAGCTGCCCACGCAAACCGAATGCATCTACTTTAGGAGAATGTGAACTAATACCGATAATCTTTTTATACCTCAAGGATTCATCCGTATCAAAATAATATCTACCATCTCCTTTGATATAATCGTTATTACGTCGAAAAGGCACCGCTATTGATTTATAGCTGATTCCCTCCAAGGATAACAAATTCATACTATTGCCGTGCTTTGACCAAAACTCCTGTAATGTATCATGCCACATTGGATAGGTGTAATAAATGTAAAGCATGAAATTATCACCTGTTGAACCTACATTTAAAGGATCATCAACATTAAAGTCATAGTTAGGGCCAGGGTAAAATTTTATTTCACTTGTGGTTACGTCAATTTCTCCCCCACCTGTTAAAAACACTTCATGCGGTGCCGCTTCACTTTCTCTTGTCATTTTTGACAATTTCATCTCTGCCCAAACCACATTATTTTTCCTCAAAGATATTTCCGAGCGACGGAATACATTTCTAGGTACATTATCATGACCATCTACACTAACAGGTACTAAAGATGGGCTAAGGGCATTCAATCCGATTACCTTTACCCGATCATATTTATCGCGGTTACTTGAAATTTTGGCGGTAAATTGTTGGTTTGCTGGTAGCCTGCGCGTATCTCTACGGAAAGGCACCTCTATCATTTCCCCCTTAATTCCTGTATAAAATAGATTGTATAAAAGTGCTTGACTTATATTTTGTCTTAACCACATAAAACGAAAGGATTAAAGCACGGTTATAAAGAAGCGCACCAATTAAGGCACGCCCCATATAACCGAACATTCTTAATTATATCTAAAACACAAAAAAACTATCTCGTGATTATTGATTATTATCGGTTGAAAATCAAAACGTTGTTTTGCTTAATCCAATCGGTCGCATCAAAGGCATTATACCCTCGTGCCTCGTAAATCAACACATGATATTCATCAGGTACGACCACTTCACGTTGGATATTTTGAGAGTAAGGTACTGTAATGATAGGTTGCGCTCCCTCAGAACCTAGTAACACATCACCTGGCGTCATTTCGACCCAAGCAGATTGATAATTGTTACTATTGCGGCTGTCTTGATCTGCTGCGGTTCGCTGGCGATTGGGTACTACTTCGAAGTTTTCTAATGGGTAGTTTTCCAACTTGATTTTCTTTCCTGCACGAAAAGAAGTGCGCCCATTATATAACTGCTCTAGTTGTGGTGCAAAGGCTCCAAATAATACGGGATCGGCAAAAGTGCTTTCTTCTAGTGAATACTCACCATTAGGCAAGGCTTTTAACAAGCCTAGACGGACGCGAACATCAGTAACATACATCACATCTTTATCCTTCAAAGTAAACTCCAAGCCTTCTTGATTGAAATTATTGATTCGCTCATGAAGGCTTCCACGTTGCATATTGAATTTGTAATCATTCACCCCGTTACGAAGTACATGCATTACTTTTACAGTATGCTCTGTAATATCTAAGCGGTTTGTTAGTTCAATCGCACGTTTTCGCATTTCAGGTCTGGAAAGCGTAACATTATTATAGGTAGTAGGTAAACCCTTTAAAATTTGACGCACCAAATAAGCCTCCTTAAATCGGTGTAGAATTTCGCGCTTCGTTGGCTTTTGCTGCGCGTGATCAAATCCGTTCATTTGACAAATTGATTTATTGAATTAAAAATTATTATTCGATAGTAAGAGAGAAAGAAGATACTTACAATGATGGGATATTATGAGCAGGCGCAAGCCCCCCACCGACACCACCTACATAGGCTTCGTCCATTGCCAAAATATCAGAACGATAGTTATTGGCGGCACCTGCAATGGTATGGCTTGACTGTTGGAACATAGGCAATTGAATGTAATCTAGGTTGCCGATGCCATTAATGCCATTTAAAGAGATATTCAAAGCACTTGCCACGGGTTCCGCTATGTTATCTTCAAGTATTTGAGTAGTGGCACCAATTGCCATTCCTGCCCCAAATGCTTGTTGTGCGCTTCCGCGTTTACGTCCCTTACTTTTTGAAGGAAGCACTAAAGCAGTTACCCCACCAACAAGCGCAATTCCCACATTTACAACAGTTGGGCCACCCAATTTATCTTGAACAGTTGTTCCCCCAAGTTTTAGCGTATTTAGGAACCCTGAGACAATACGCCCCGCAGCATAACCCACTGCACCCGCACCAACAACTGATACCGCTTCTACGGGATCAACCTTTTTAATTTTATTTAGCATCGTTCCAGAATTAATAGAGCCTATGCGCTTTCGTCGTTTTTGACAGTCACACATAATGAATTATAGATTAAAATTTACAAAAAGAGATTTCAAAAAGAAGTGTTCAAAGTAGACTTACCCGCGTGTCATTATACAATACCCGCAACCGTCTTTTACCACACGAGCTAGTTTCCCTTTCCCCTTTTTACGGTGAGATTCTGCTAACTTCTTAGCTTCTGTTTTTGATTTGCGACGCGCTTTTAAAGTATAGGTTTTATCTCCTATTTTCTTTTTGCTTCCAACTGAGGCGCATTTTTTTGCTCCTTCTTTACGCTTTTTTCGAGGCATAATTAGTTGATTGATATGAATTAAAAAATAAAGTTTTCTTACTTACTCATAGCATACGCTAAGAGACCTAAACCACTGTATAAAAACAACTTACTCCCTCCTTTACTAGTGGATTTATTACCATAATCTTCGGGCTTGGGCTGTATGATAGGATCATTAGGATTGGTAATAATCATATCTTGAAAGTCCGTTTCAGGATTTGGTATATCTTCTTGTTTTGGTGGCTCAGGCTTTTTTCCGAATAGTTCGGTAAAGACGCTAATTAATGCGAGTATTGCGGGCAATGCTTTTACAATCATCATTAACACCTCTGCTATTGCACCAATACTATTTCCGCGTGATTTGGAGGAACCATCACCCCCAAAATTGAAAAGCCCTGCCTCCTTCGCAAATGCTGAAATAATTTGTTCGGGTGTTTTAAATCCGTATTCAGGATTTTGCACAATTCGCTTTTTCAAGTATAGCATCCAATCAGCTGTGGAGATATGTAATTCACTACAAAAATCTATTGATAGCTTTTCCATTTTCAAGCGTTTACGCTTTACTATCTCAGGCATTCGACCAAGTAGGCTTGGGCTATTGATGAAGATGTATAAAAAGCCAATGGCGGCGTAATCTGCTTGAAAGTCGATAGACTGAAAAAAGTCATACACATTCAATACGTGTTTCCGATCTGCTCTATCTTTCCCAATGATTGCCGCTAGTTCTCGGCTTGGCACTATTCTACCGCTACCCTCTACATATTGCTTTAGTTTTGCAATAGCGTATCGGTGCGCGCTTGATTCGTCATAATTTGGGGAATATCCCTTTTCTTTTCTAGCCTGCCCTTTCAAACCCATGTAGATATAAAAGGTGTCATCATCCATTAAAAAGGGATTCTCGTATATTTTATATCCTGACTTAGTAGTTGATTGAGTACGTCCTGCTGTTTGAGTACGTGTAGTCGTAGGCACGGTTTGAGGTTTCCCATTATGAACAGGTGTATAATTACTACTCGTGCTTCGTTTCCCGCTTCTACTTTTTTGATCTCCTCCCGCTATTTTTCCGATTCTACGTACTTTGTTCATAATGTCTTTTTTCCAGTTGTAAGGCTTTTCATGGTCAAACTTCGTCCACACACCATCTATAATAATTTGTTGACCACTTGGATATGCTACGACATAGACATGACGTGCCTCTTTTCCTGCACTTATTGAATAATTTGTAAATCTAAACGCATAGTCAATACCTAATACCTTACAAATTGCAGCAATGAAAATGCTGTAACTTTTACAGTCTCCCTTTCCTATGGTGAAGAGTGCAGACGGTAATTTTATATCTTGCGAACTGGCTGCATCTTCTACGTACTTAATTTGTCGTAAAACTTGCCATGCCTCATAAAAGATGCTTCTTACATCTCCTCCATGTTTTTGCACTAAAGACTTTACATAATCTCGTACTTGGTTGATCGTTTCAGTGTCTTTATCTACTGATAAAATACCTTCGATAATATCACCCGTCGTACATGCATTTTCACAAAGTACCTTTACCCTACCATTCCATTGAGGAATTAGACTTGCCGCAAATTGTAGTTCTTTACTCATAGTGTATTCCAAAACTCACATCTTGATAACTATTCAACTTCAAACCATTTGCTCCTAAATTATATCGTACTCTTACCGTTGGCTGAAAGTTTTTATTAAAAAATGATACTGCTACATTTTTGATAAACTCGGTAGAAAAGGCATTTATCACAATAGAAACCGTTTTTGTTCCGTTTGCGGGTATCTCCTCATTAATGGACATACTATAACTCCCCACTACTTTACTTTTATACTCTATTGTACCATTCACATATTCCCACCAAATCGGGAAAGGGTTATTATTGATAATCTCGACATCTACGATTACAGGAATTTGGCGAATGCTATACGTAAGATCGGCTAACACTTCATTCCATCGACGACCTTTAAGGTCATATCCCAAGCGCACTTTTTTTATCTTATAATCAATGTTTGCAATTAACTTGTCTATTCCTCCATTGGCTAGACGAGAAAAAATAAAATACGCTCCTAATAGTGTTAAAACCCCTTTCATTATAGCTTTACTATTACGTAATTATGCCCCTTAATAGCCGCTAGTTTTTCGGCTAGGCCTTCTACGGTCTCCTTTTCTGATACCTCAACTTGTATATCATCAGGTATTGCATTCAAAACATCTGCTACTGCAATTTTAGAGGCTGTTTTTTTGCGCCACTCCATTGGTTTAGCATTGGCTGACGCTCCATCATAAGCCATTCCTTTACGATACCCAAATTGATTTTCAGCCAAAGAGCGACGATAGGCAGTATTGCCCCATGCATAATTTGGCGACTGAAAAACAAGCCCTTTTTCCTCTTTGATAATCGCTGTTCCTGAAAGTGGAACTATTTGATTATTATTTGAAATGCCTGAAATATCTAAAATTTGGATTCCCATAATTAGTATTGATTAACATGATCCGACAATTACTTTTGCCATTACTTCCGCTTCTATTCCTAAATCAGAGGATGTAAGAAATAAGCGCAATTCATATACTCCCTCATCACCAAAAGCATGATTAATATTAGTTATAACATTGACGGGATAGTTATTTGAGTTGTCATAGTTGATAGGAGTAGGAGTAGTAGCCAATGGGTCACCACCTGGCGTATTAGCGATGTACAAAACCGCTCTATCTACTACAATCTCTGCATCATCATCATACTCGTACATTTTTACTCCTACGACAAAATCATAATCCTTATTACATCCATCGTGAGCAGGTGTAGGAGGAAAACGAATTGAAAAAAGCCCTTTCCCCAACTCAGTACAGTGGTATTTCATATACCAATCTAAACCCGCTTCATTGGGCATTGTGGTTGCTGGCTTTCTTAGTCCTCGCCACTCTACAAGACTGCTATTTTGAGCAGTGGCATTTTCTAACACAGTGTTTTCTGCATCAAATTCAGGTGCAACTACCTGATTCCAACCCGCACTATCAAACTGTACAGACACGGTATCATTTGGGTTATTTAACAGGTTGTTTGTAGATCGTGCATTGTGTGTTCTTTGTGGCTGCCGTCCTCCTTCATCACCTATTGATCCACCACCAGACATTGAAGTCTCTATAATATAGGCTTTGGGTATGGTAGCCGATGTTACAGCACTTTCATTATCACAATGATTCATTGCTTTTGCATCAATACATAACTCAACTCCCTTATTGATTCCTGATAAATCGTTTGCCAAAGCCCAATCTAATTTTAAAAAAGCGAAGCCTCCATTTACAGGCCCATTGGTTACATGAGCCGCAATACTTGTGTTATCGCTCGCGTCCCATGTTCCCGCATTGATTGAAAGGGGTGTATCAGTGATATTATCTCCCTTGTTAAAAGTAACATCGGCTAAAATATCGCCTGTTGTACAGTTTTTAAATACTAAATTGATTTTACTGTTGGCGTTGGTTGTATCACTGACATTTATATCAAAATCTCGTCTCTCTGTTGCGTTGGTACAAACGACCCCTAAACGAAGTTCGCCCGCAACTTGTGGACATACTAAATCAAATGACATCGTACAAGAATCATCAGGAGTTCCTGTAATTTCTACGCGCTCGGTATCTAATGGTATAGGGTATTTGGTTATGCTCATAATTAAAAGGCTAAAGAGGTTTTACAGGTATATTTTAATAAGATACCTAATGGATTATTACTCGAATCTACCGCCTCAATGGTGAAAGCACGTAATTTATCAATTGAGCATTTTTCAAACTGACCATAATAATATTTAGATACCCTCTCTACTCCATTGGGATAAGCTGCACTAATATCTGATTGAGTGCCAAAACTAAAACTATATCCTATCTCACCTGCAATTACACTTGTTGGTACACGATAACCACTAATTGAAAATACATTAATAGAACTAATAGAACTAATTCCATTATCTCTAGTTTCAAAACTCTTTACAAGCCACTTTGTACCGTTTTTGGGATTGTAAGCAAAATAAGGGCTTCCTGAATCAAATAAATAAGTGCCATAATTAGTACTATCTATTCCAATAAATTCGTCCACACCACCAAAAACAGTACTTGACAAATTAGTAGTACTTACAGGAAACCCGCTACTACTAACTCCTCTTATTGTTGCATTGTCAAAATGTGATATTTCGTAACATTCTAATACCGTATCTACTACCTCACTACTATTCCCACAATGATTCACCGATTTTACACACACTTTTATATCAATGGCATCGTCACCTCGTAGATTATTGGCGTCTGCAAAATCCTTTTTTAAGAATGAAAAAACACCATTTACAGCCCCATTAGTTATATGAGCCGCAACACTGGTATTATCGCTTGCATCCCAAGTGCCTAAATTAATTGAAACGGGTGTATCAGTTATATTATCACCTTTGTTAAAAGTAACATCGGCTAAGACACTGCCGTTGGTCTCATCCTTAAATATGAGGTTGATATACTTATTGGCGTTGGTTTGATCGTCAATGGTTACATCAAAATCACCTGCACTTGTGGCATTTGTAAAAGTTTGATCAATGACTATCGAACCCGTTACAGAGGGACACACTAACATAAAAGCATGATTACAGTTATCAGGAGTTCCACAAACTTCAACCCTTTGTGCATCAAATGGTATATCAAATTTTTGTACTGCCATGCTTTTACTGTCTTTGGTAAAATTTCACATCTACATTAGACGCACACTCATTATCTTCTACTTCTACACAAATACCGCTTGCAGGAATCTCATAAATCGGCTCACCATTGGCATTTGTTCCTGTTTGTACAAGTTCGGTACCTTCTCCATCAGTGATTTTAATGATACAGCCCTCACAAGGAGGCGCAGGAGGAACGCAACATTTTGCCGCTTGCCTGTCAGTTAATACTGATGATGTCAAGGGGAAATCGTAGACACTGCCACTATTGCCAATAGCTACCAGATGGGTAGTATCTTGATAAACACTTTCTATACAGCATAAAGAAATGTGAATTGGATAACTTCGAAAGGAGGTGGTGTAGGTCGTTTTGTCGGCGGGTACCCAATCGGTGAGAAGCGTTTGTGCGGTTCCTGTTCCATTTGGGCCAAGTTCAGGAGAACCAGTACCATCAACAGAATAAGCAATATTGTAAACTGATCTGCTTTTGCTGATGGCTTTTAATAATGTGGGGTACTCGGTTACTGATTCAACAAAAGCCAAATCAATGGTCACCTTTCCCCCTTCTGAGGTGATGTATAATTGTGGCGTAGTGGCAACGGCTTGCCAATCTGCAAGTATGCTTTGTGTGGTTCCTGTTCCATTTGGGCCAAGTTCGGGAGAACCAGCATTATCAACAGAATAAGCGATATTGTACTCATGCCCTGCCTTTCCTGTTCCAATGACTTTTAATAAAGTATCAGTCTCGTAAATACTTTCAATGTAACTTAAAGCAATGGTTAGCTCACGACCATCAATGCAAGTATAAGTAGCAAAACCACCTATTGCATTTATATTAGTAAGAATAGAAGCAGTTAAGGGAATATTATACACACTTCCACTTTTTCCAATAATTTGAAAATGGGTGGTTTCATGATAAATACTCTCAATACTATCTAAGTCAATGTGAACCTTATAGCCCCTAAACGAAGTCGTATAACCTCCAATATTCGCGGGTACCCAATCGGTCAGAATAGTTTGCGCGGTTCCTGTTCCATTTGGGCCAAGTTCAGGAGAACCAGTACTATCAAGGGAATAAGGAATATTGTAAATGGATTGGCTTTTGGAAATAACCTTGTAATAGGTTGGGTATTCTATTACTGCTTCAATTTCTGTCATTACCAAATCAAACTGTTCTCCTTTCCTATTGGTATAGGTTTTTAGGTCGCTTGCTTGGCTTGCCAGATCAGCAATGAGTGTTTGTACCGTTCCCGCTCCATTGGTTCCTAATTCAGGAATCCCGCTTGCATCGACTGAATAGGCTATATTATAGCGACTTCCTGCCCGATGCTTTGAAATTACCTTTAATTGGGTAGTTTCACGAGTGATACTTTCAATACCACAGATAGAGATAAATAAAAGTTTTGCTAAAACTGTTACATACTGATTTAATGCCATTACTTACCGCTTTTCTTCTCTTAAATAGATAATTACTCTTGATAGGCTGCAATGATAAATCAGTATTTCGGTCGTAGCAAATGGCTTTGACGTTTATTGACGGAAATTCAAGGAAACTCAAGGTAAATTAGTCAAGGGTTAGCCCGAAATAGGTCAATAATATATCTGTTTGTGTGATATTGAATACTCTAATTCGGGCATATTTCCCTCTATCTATCTTTAATAAATGCTGGTAAAGTGGTACGGTTACGCCTTCCTTCTCTAAAATACGATGCATTCGGTACCTGAACGAATTAGGTGCAATTCCTAAAAGCCGTGAAAATTCGCTTTTAGATAGGGTAATAGATGCTTTCTTACTTCCATTCATTTAATGAGCTATTTAATGAAATGGTATAATTAGTTTTGTTTGGGGTATTTCTTATTCTAAATGACTGATAATCAACAAATCATCATCATTGTTGTAATGGGCTTCTTAATGAGCCATTTAATGACGCCATTATACAAAATAATATACACAATAGTCAAGAAATTTGCCAAACTAACTAAATAACTGTGTCTTTTTCCTCGTAACTATCCCCCCAACTACGCGACTTTTGTTTATTTAGTGATTCTACCATGATCGTACTGTCAAAACTAGGAGGTATTAATTTACTTGTTGTTACTACTCCATTTCCATATTCTAATTCTACCCCTCTTTCTGTCATTTCTACCGATAATAAGTTTAATAATGCTCCTCCAAAGTTGCATTGTAATAGCGGGGTATAGTCTCTATTAAATAAACGCTGGTGCGCGTCTTTTAATTCTTCGTTTCGTTCTGTTAAATTATAATCTTGGAGATCATCTTTAGAGATGATACATCGTAAGGCCGCTTCTTTCTTAAATTCATACATGATATATTTCCATCGTCTACTGAGCCATTGACGCAAACGGTATTTTTCTACCTTAAATGCGATATTGTCTAAAGCGGGAACATAACCATAAAATACCAGCATTCGCAAATCAACTTTAATTGAGCGTTTTACTGAAATTACTTTATCAGTTTCCAAAGTTGATGCCTTTTCCAATAACTCGCCTCCTAGCTTTTCCCAATCAAATAAATCTATCTTTTTCATGTGTGTAATTTTCTTTTTAGGATCAAACAATACAAATTCAAAATACTTTTTGCTTGCTGTTCGGAACCATGAGGCAAGATAGTTACTATCATTGAGCTTGCGCCAGTCTAAACCCTTATTATCTGCGCTCTCAAGCTCAATTATTTTGCCCTTTGCAAGCTCTATTTTATGCTTTTCAGGTTCTTTTCCTTGAAACTTTTTTAAGTACTCATTTCTAAGGGTAAATTCTACCCGTTCTACTATTTCATTTTCATTTTTCCCATCTACTATCCCGTTTAATTTCCACCAATCCATGATGTAGTATTTGTGAGAGGATGTAAGTATCTCCTTCGTTTTGTTGTAGGCTTTTAGATACTTCGTAGATGTGCGGGAACCAATAGTAAAGTTATCTAATTGGTCATGGTTCATTTTTACGTCGAACTTGATTTGCCCCTTTCCAACCTTTCGGTATTTACCTTTACTCCTCCAAACATTGTACACAAAATCAATAATACCATTACTCTTTTCTACTACGTGACGTTTAGGTGTGTCAATTGCAATATCTAAACGAGTGACATTTTTAACCTCTAAACTGAGAAAATTAAATAGGAACTCTAAACGTTCCACCCAATCCGACTTATACAATTGTACATTTGATAACTTGAAAATGACTGATTCTTTTTCTACTCCTTCGAAGGCTAATGAGTGCGGATTATAGGTGTAGGTTGCAAACGGTTCTCCATCCCACCAGATTTCCCCACGATTTAAAAAATTAGCGGTTCGTTGGGTATTCGGAAAGTCGATAAACAAGCCATCTTGCAAGGTGAAAAAATGTTTGAATTTCTTTTCCTCTTTTCCATCTATTTCAAGGGTTTTTTCGGCAATTTCAGCGCATTCATGATATTGTAGAAAAAGAGGGTCTTTTGCCTTCAAGTGAAATTGTAGCCAATCGACTGCAATTGCATGATTATTAAGGGGTTGTGAGTTTAAAATTTTGGCTTTTTGGAATTTTGGCCTCCGTTCCTGACCTCTTTCATTTTTTTGATTATTTTTTTCAAAGCTATTTTTTAGCTCATTTTTAGAGATAAACGATTGATTTACAGCTTTCAAGATAGTAGTATCAACTCCTATTTTAGGCTTACTTTTGGAAAGTTGGTTGCCGTTATACTTAACGGCAATTACACTTCCTAAAAGAGACATTCTTTTTTGAAACTCTCGCTCTCCATTTTTGACCAAAAAATCGGTCATATCTCCTCCAAAATAACAGAAGGGAAATTTATAAATTTCCTGCCCTGCTTCCTGAAACAATGGCAAGATACTTTCCTTTGGGTTTTGCGGATCAAGCCAGCGTTTTTGTCCTGCTTGGTCATTATCTCCCGCATAGATGGTAAAAAGTCCTTTAAAGTCGCTTAAACTGGCTTTTAGGGCATGAATATTTGAGGCACTGGTATTGGCTACCGCCTTGTAACCGTGTTGGCTTACTAACATGGCATCAAAGGCACCTTCAGCAATGAATACTTTTGACTTGGGTTTTAGCCCCTTTAACACGTCTCCATTGAAAAGGGGAATGTTTGCGGTAGATGGATTGAGGTATTTAGGTAGATCGAAGGTGCGACGGTCGAGGGTTCGGATTTTGTTTTTGCCGTCTACTTTTATTTTGTTGGCTATTGCCCGCGCTTGCAAATAGACAATTTCCCCATTTTGGAAATAGGGAATGCATACAAAGGGGATGCTTTTACCTGCGAAGATGTAGAAGGTGGAAAAACCAGCGGCTTTTATCTCGTCTTTGGTGAAGCCTTGTTGCTTTAGGTGTTGGGTGACTTTGTTGTATTGCCGTAGGTTGTCAATACTGAGGAGTTGAAACTTGTTGATTGTTTCACTATTTAGCCCTCTTTGGGGGCTTGTAAGCCATTTGACAGCCTGTTTGGAGCAGGAGCCGCCAAACTTGGTAAAGATAGCCGTGAATAGCTCTATACGTCTTTTGTCGCTTATTTTTGGTGTGGGTGCTTCTTTCTTTTTGGCGGGTTTCTTTTTGGGGGCTGTTTTTGTGTATTGGGGATGGTTTGCAGGAAGTAAATGCGGGGCGTACTCACTCGCCAACTCCTGGAGACTTTCTTTAAAGTCTTTTTTATAATATTTCTGGTGAAAGTCGATGATTCCACTTCCACCGAATCCGCAGCTAAAACATTTAAAAACTCCTTTATCGTCGTTGACGCTAAAGGAGGCATTATTTTCATCGTGGACGGGGCATAAACCAACTTTGTTTTTTCCTTTCCTTTTCGGCTGGTAGTTGCTGTCGCATTTTTCGACATATACCGATAGTTCTTCTGGTAAATAGGGTTTTAGCTCGTCTACGTTTATGAATAGAGGTTTCTGTTTAGACATGGCTTGTCTATTATTT
>JAHDHP010000398.1 GCA_020631245.1 Bacteroidota bacterium
ATGGAGGGCAAAAGTACCTTCCTCGCACTTAGTACATCGCACTTCGCACATTTCTAGCGTGAGGGATAGTAGTGGTAGCTTGGCGAAATAGGTGCTTTGTGAGGCTTGGACTAGCAGGGCTGACAGCGGAAGACACTGCTAGGACATCTAGCCGAACTAGCAACTATGAGGCAACTACAAACGAATAGCCCGACCCCATTTTTGCTTTTTTGATGCCACCAGCGAGGACGCTGGCGGGGCATCAAAAAAGCAAAAATGGGGGCACGTCCAAGAGATAATAATAACAAACGATATTCTTATACTAAAAAAACAAGGCAATTCCTTTGAATTTCACAAATATGTTAGTAATTTAATGAGTATTTTGTATTTACCCTTCATACATCCAACACAACTGATAGGGTGTCATCAAGATTTTGACACATTATCTGCAACCATTTATTATGCGGTAGCAAACTATTAAGATAAGGTAATGATATCCATTTACCTTGAAGGACTAATACTTATTGTCCTTTAAATTCTGCTATTTATGAAGATAATACATCCTTTTATTTTTCTTCTTCTCTTTATCGGAAGTAGTCAACTCTACGGGCAAGGTAAAGAAACAAGTACAGGTAGTCCAGCCAATGAAGAAGGCCTAAACCAGCCTCAAGAACTCATTAGCAACTACAAAGCTCAAAGTTTAGATGCATACAGTGTTAAAAACTGGGATGCATATGTTTTCGCGCAAGTAGAAATCGCCAAAACCTATGCGGCCCTTACACCTAGTCATCAATCTTATCGATTTAAAGATACCAATACCATCATGCACTACGAATTAGCTCTATTTCACGGAGCTGATTATTTGTCGAAAGATCCACTTCTAAAAGCGGAGATTCTTTGGAGTATTGGTACGGCACACCTCAATTCTGGCAATCGCAAAAAAGCCTTACAATACCTCGAACAAAGTGTAGATTTCTGTGAAGAGAGTTTTGGAAAAATGCATCTTCATACCTCCGATGCATACAGTGCTCTGGCTAGATACCATACGCGAGTAAAAGATTATGATGAAGCGATTCGTCTCTATCATGAGTCTTTAAGCATTCGAGTAAATGTGCTGGATGACGATCAATTAGAAGTTGCCCATTTGTACGGTCGAATTTCTTTATTATATAAAAACCAAGACAAACCTAAAGCAGCCCTTGAAAATGCACGTAAATCGCTTGATATCTATGTAAGAGATTTAGGAGACACCCACCACTCTATAGTCCATATTTATCACCTATTACAAGCTTGTTACCTCAAAGCAGGTAGTACACAAATAGCTGATTTATACGGATGGCGCGCAGAAGCTGTTGTTTACCGAAGCAAACATGCTAATCATCCAGAACTAGAAAACTTATACAAAAAAATAAGTGATTCATACATCCAACAAGGAGACTGTCAAAATTCCCTTGATCACTATAATTTGTATCTCGATCAATTAAACGAAATAGAAATCCCAGAATATCAACAACTCAATCATATTGGGAATTGTTTTGTTGAAAGGAGCCTATTTTCAGAAGCCCGAGATTGCTTCAATCGCTCCTTGGAGTACAGTTTAGACATTAAAGATCATAAAACTGATTTTCGATCTGATTGTTATTATGCCCTTGCGCATAGTTATGAAGTGCAACAAGATTATGTAAATAGTTATTTATACTTACAACAAGGTTTGCACTCTTTAATGAATGAGTCCAACCAAGTAGCTCGACTTAAAGATTGGGGAGCGCATAATATTGAACATGGAGATTATGCAGGAGCTTTACAATATTACTTTACCCTTCTTAACCGTCAGAAAAAAAATAAACGAATCCCTAAAACGGATATAGCTCATACTTATAATCAAATTTCTGATTGTTATGCCTTGCAAGGTCAGGAAAAGACAGCCTTAAACTACCTCCAAAAATCACTTAAACTACTTGCTCCTTCTTTCAAAACGGACGATTATTCTGTTAATCCACCCAATGAAGACCTCGTAAGTTGTCTTAGTGCCCTCGAAGCCTTACACCAAAAAGCCATTCTATTTGACCAATTGTCGATGGATAAGGTCGCTTTTGCCAATTGCCAACAAGCAGTAGATATGATCGACCAATTACGAATGGATTTATCGAGTGAAATAATACAACAAGAATTAACTGAACACTCGCTAGATATTTACGAAACAGGTATCGAACTTGCTCATCGTTTACACCAACAAACCAATGATCCTTTTTATATCGAGGAGGCTTTTAATTTTGCCGAAAAAAGCAAAAGTTACCTGTTGTTAGAAGCTCTTAAGAAAACAGAAAAACCAAGCCCGATTTCTAAGCTACCAGATGATATTGCAGCAAAAGAAAAGTGCTTAAATAGTAAAATAGATTTCTTTGACAATAAATACAAAATTGCCTTACGTAAAAAGGACAAAGCTCTGATTGCACATTTCGATCAAGCACTACAACAAAGTCGCACCGACTACCAAGAACTAGCAGATCAGTATCAAACCTACTACCAACGTAATGATGCCCCGACTGCAAACTTGGAGCAGATTCGCAAAGAATTGGTTGATCCTAATACCGCTGTTATCGAGTTTTTTAGTGGAAAAGACAAGCTTTACACCTTCACTATTACCGATGAGGAGGTATTATTACATACCGCTTCTCAACAAAAAAACTTAGACGAAACCGTTCAACAATTCCGCACCTTCCTAGCTACTCAAACCGATAAGGTAATTCAGCCGTATAACTCTTTTGTAAGTAGTGGCTATGCCATCTATCAACAAATTGTAGAACCCGTATTAAATTCATTAGATCCATCCATCAACAAATTGGTGATTGTTCCCGATGGTTCTTTGAGCTTTTGTTCCTTTGAAACGCTTCTCACCAATGCAGTTCCATTTATCGACGATGCTCGACAAGCACGATACGACAAACTCCCCTACCTCATCAAGGATTATGCAATCAATTATGCGTATTCCGCATCGCATTTATTGACCACCACCAAAATTGCTAAACGACAAAATTATGTCAACGGCGAATGTCTTTTCTTTGCTCCCTTCACATCTCCTGAAGATGAAACTATTGCATTGAGTGGTGACTTTAGCGAATTGCGTAATAACTATGGTCCACTCCCTTATAGTAAACGAGAATTACAGGCTTTGGTGAGCAAGGTTGATGGTAAATATTTTGTAGGAACCCAAGCTACTGAAGAGCATTTCAAAAAGCAAACTAAAGAAGAACATTATAGCGTCATTCATATTTCTACACATGGAAAAGTTGCCGATGATCCACTCTTCTCTAACCTTCTTTTTACAGATGAAGCAACACTCGCAACAAAAGAAGATAACCAATTGCATATCTACGAGTTATACAATCTTAACTTAAATGCAGATTTAGTTGTTTTAAGTGCTTGTTCTACGGGTTATGGGCATTATTCACCAGGGGAAGGTATGTTGAGTATCGGGCGAGCATTTATGTATGCAGGGAGTACGAGTATGGTGATGAGTTTGTGGGAAGTCAATGACAAAACTACTAGTAAATTAATGACTCATTTCTATGATGCACTATATGCAGGTATGGATAAAGATCGTGCCCTTCAAACGGCTAAAATAAATTACCTTAATAACGCTGATCCAATTGGTAGTCATCCTTCTTATTGGGCGGCATTTATTCCTGTGGGTTCAAGTCGTCCTATCGTTGATGAGCGCATTGCAAATACACAAATCATTACTCCTTAACTAACTAATCACCCAATTATCATATACTGGGCGTGCCCCCATTTTTGCTTTTTTTATGCCTCCACCAGCGTCCTCGCTGGTGGTATCAAAAAAGCAAAAATGGGGTCGGGCTATCCGCTTGTAGTTGCCTCATAGTCACTAGTTCGGCTATATGTCCTAGCAGTGTCTTCCGCTGTCAGCCCTGCTAGTCCAAGCCTCACAAAGTGTCTATTTCGTCAAGCTACCGCTACTATCCCTCACGCGAAACAATGACTGAATTAGTGAATGAGCGAATGACTGAATGGGCGTTACGCATTATTTTCACATTGTAGTTAACACTCAATCGTAA
>JAHDHP010000399.1 GCA_020631245.1 Bacteroidota bacterium
TTAGCTTTTGAATAGCTAAAAGGTGTTCTTCCTTGTTTACAAATTCTTTATTCAATCGAACTTTAAATGCTTGTTCAGAAAAACGCATAAAGTTACGGATGCTGGTTTTTTGAGCTTCGGTCATCAGGTCGCTGCGAGTCATATAGACGCGGGTGGTGCTGATGAGGGAGAAAAAGGCTTCTGACTCATCGGTTTCGTAGTAGACTTTGAGTAGCAGACTTTTAGTACCCAAATAATAACCTACATCGGTATGTTCTATGAGGTGGAGCGTGCGAAGAGCATCTTCATATTTTTGTTGTCCGAAGTGGAGACAGGCAAGGTTATAATGATAGGCATTTTCGGCAAATTCTTCATTCAGATAGGCTTTGTATTGTTGTATAAACTGCTCCGTCCATTCGTATTCTTGAAGTCGTAAACCTACAGTAACGATATTTTTATAAACCCACTGATTTAAATGTCCATTCTTAAAAATTAGTTTTTTATCTATTAGTTTTTTATCGAGTTGGTGTAGCTCATTCAAATATTGTATTTTACCATTATTGATTTGATGTACGCAATAATTTTTGGCGTATGCATACATTTCTTGTGCTTCTTCTTTGCTAAAATGCTCACTATTTTGGTTGAGATCGTCAATTAATTTTTGAAAATGAGATTCCTCTTCCCCATGTAGCATCATTTGTAGGGTTTGGTAATAGATGGTGATAGCGGGGTATTCGACATATTCTTCCCAATTGTGATGAATAATATCGAGCAATTTTGTTAATAGATTTTTTTTATATTTTACCTTTATTACCTGCTCTCGGTTGACCATCTCACAACATGCCCTTAGTTTACTACTCAAATAGAATTGGTCTAGTTTATTTACTTTTTCCTGTAATTGCTCATCTTTACGGCGCATTTCCTTTACATCGTAATACAAATCGGCTTCTTCGGCAAGGAGGTATTGCTTATAGAATGAATGACGATCCATTATATGCTCCTTTTCTAGATTTTGCTGCCACTTTTTCTGAATTCGTAGAAAATGCTTGTCGAGTTGTTTTTGACGAAGTTGTTGTAATAGGTGTTGGGCTTGAAAATGATCTTGCTGGTTATAGACTTCTTGTGCTAAGAAGCTTTCGAGCAATCGAAGTACCAGAGACACTACTTGATTGAATGCTTTATCATCGCTTTGTTTCCCCAACACTTTCTGACGCACGACCTCTCTTTCTATCTTTTTTCCTTCGAGTTTGGGATACACTTTTTCGAGGTAGGTCGCTAGTTTGATCGCTTTTTCGTTCTTGTTGAAATAGGGAGATTGAACATATGCTATAAAGCGAGTTATTTCCTTTCGATGGAGTTTTTGAAGGGCTTCTATGAGTAAACTTTGCTGCAAAGTGGTTTTTTTGATTAAAATAACGCTAAAAAATGATGAAAAAATACAACTTTGCTTAAAGCTAAGTTGCTGGTTTTGAGCTTTTTATGCTATATCTATGGGCTGAAATTTTCTACAATTTACGAAAAAAGTAATGGTAAAAGAAACGATTTATTTTCATCTTGTGGCATGACAGCGGTTTTATAGTGAAATCAATTTGTAATCAGCTAAATCTGTGCTTTATGAAGGGTAATTTAATGTTTGTTTTTTGGGTAGTATTGGTGATGGTAATACAGTTGTGTGGTGTAGGGGAGGTGGAGGCAGCTAGAGTTTATGGAGTTATTTTTTTGGATAAAAATAACGATGGTTATGGTGACGGAGATATTCCATTAACTTATACTACAATAAAATTTGTAACAGAGGAAGGGGATTTTTCACAATCGGTTACGGCTGATAACTATGGAGAGTATGATTTATTTGTTTCTGAATCTTATTTTGTCGATCCTGAATGTGCTGAGGAAATGGGTGAGGGACTGTGTTTAAATACGAGATTTTTTAATCCTGTTATTGATTTATCAAGTATACCAGATGGACTTTACTTGTCGGATAAAACAGAGCGTAATCTTTCAGGTTTCAATTATTCTGGTACTTCTTCTTCAAAATCATTGTACATAGGTTTGACATACAGGAAGCCTGAAGAAGGCAACTGGAGAGCACAAATATTAGGAAGTGCTTGGTGGGATGTTAATCGTAATGGACAAAAAGATAGTTTTGAAAAAGGTTTTGAAGGTTTAGAATTAAGATGGCCTTTTGACAATGATACTTATGGGTATAATAATGAATGGGAATTTTATAAAACTTATCTATCCACATCTTCAAGAGCTGATGGAGTATTTGGTATTAATGTATTTGTTAAAGATAATGGAATATTAAAATTGAATTTGGCTGATTCGTTGAAAATTACAAATTCTCCAAATCTTGTATACAATGATATGAGAAACACTGGTGTTCCAGTGTTAGAAAATAGTGTATATTGGCAAACTTTTGATAATGTAGATATAGGAATTGCGGTTGATCCTTGTCAGAATAATAAAATGAAACTTTGTACAAATCCTTATTCAGAAGTAGATTTTTGTCTAGACTTTTGTTTAAGTGGAGATAGTATAGACATTATCGAAGAGCCATTGGGTGTAGAAAAAATATCTACTTCTAATTGCTATCTTTTTACTGCGACTAATTATTTAGAAGAGAATGAAGAATATCGTTTTATTGCAAAGGATAATTTGGGGAACTATGATACGACTTATGTTAACATTTCTGTAAGAGAAAATTGTTTACAAGAAAGTGATTGCAAACTTGATACGATTTTTACCTGTACCACCTTCTCCGACTATTTCAACTATTGCCCCGATTACTGTGAAGGAGAATGGATGGTTGAACAAGGAAGCCCATTCGATAATATCCAAAGTGGCTGTTGGGTATACGATGGTTCTAACGAGGATGCTAACGTGGCACAAACACTCCGTATTTGTGATGAGGAGGATAATTGTAAGGAAGTGGTTATGGTCGTGGAAACCGAGGCTTGTGAGGCTATTTGGCCAGGTGATACAAATAATGATGGGATCGTGAATATGGAAGATCTATTACAAATTGGTTTAGGATATGGGGCAATGGGAGCGTCAAGACATCGACTGTCCAATGGATGGTATCCGCAGTTGGCAAGAGGTGATTGGGAGGATGTCTTTATTGATAGTTTGAATCTTAAATATGCAGACTGTAATGGAAATGGGGTAATTTCAATAAGAGATACCACAGCCATAATCAATAACTACTCGGAGGTTCAGGGAAAAACGACTTCGAGTGAAGAGGTGGCAGCAGCACTTAATTTGTATTTTGAGTTTCCTTCAGGAGTGATTTATAATGCAGGAGATTCGGTAACATTGCCATTGTATTTAGGAAGTGAAGAAGAACCAGTTGAAGAATTTTATGGAGCGACCTTTACGCTCGAATATGATACTGATCTCACCGAATTTGGAACTTTTGAAGTTGATTTTATCGCCAATAGTTGGCTAGGCACACCTGATAGTAATGTCATTTATCTCACCCATCCAAATCCTTTATTGGGCACAGTTGATATTGGAATCACGCGCATAGATCATGTAAACTCAGCAGGGCATGGGCAAATAGCGGAGGTGAGTTTTGTATTAATCGCTGATATACTAGGAAAAGATTGGGAGTTAGGAGAAGTAGCTTATCCATTGGGTATTAAAAATGTGAAGGCAATTAATAATCGTGGGGAGATATTGCCAGTGGGAGGTATACCAGCATCTTTGACTATTCAAGTAGAAGAGGAAGAAGAATCCATAATGGAGGATTTACCTATTGAGATCAATATGTACCCAAATCCTGCCAAAGAATATTGTGTATTAGAAAGCTCTGTTAGTGGCTTGATTAGTCGTGTCTCAGTTTTTGATTTGAATGGTCGTCGATTGATCTATGGCGAAGTAGGGGAGGAATCAAGTGTGTCATTGGATGTATCGAGCTTATATAATGGGGTGTATTTGGTGAAGATGGAGTTGGTGAATGGAGAAGTGGAGATTCGAAAGTTGAATGTGGCGAGGTAGTAGTTAGATTGGAAGGTGGATGATTTGCCCAATGGCATTTATATCCTTCAAATGCATAC
>JAHDHP010000400.1 GCA_020631245.1 Bacteroidota bacterium
CCTGCGATTATGGGAGTTTCGATTTTTCGAGATTACCAAAGCCGCATGTATACCGTTTTATACTCCTATCCTTTTACCAAAAAAGACTACCTCTTAGCCAAGTTTGGAAGTGCCTTTTTGGTGGTGGTATTGATTGTCTTGGGAATGGGTTTAGGTTTTATTTTGGGAACGTTGATGCCAACTGTCAAAGCGGCTGTGTTACACCCTTTTGATATAGGGGTTTATATGCAATTATATGGCTTATTTATTCTGCCTAACATCTTCTTCTTTGGGACGATTATTTTTGCGATTGTGGTATTTACGCGTAACATCTACATTGGTTTTGTGAGTGTGATAGTGGTGATTATGTTACAAGGAGTAATTGGGGCCATATTTGGAGGTGAGGGAAGTCAATTTATTGTTTCCTTACTTGACCCAACAGGGGAGTCGGCAGTAAAAAGTGCTATTCGATACTGGACCTTGGAGGAGCGAAATACCTTATCTATTCCACTTACGAGTGGTTTAATTGCTAATCGTCTGTTTTATTTAGGAGCTAGTTTGTTGATACTATGGACGACGTATCGCAAGTTTCAATTTCACCAAACACCTATCACTTTATTGAAGTCAGCAAAAAAGAAAAAAGCGACGACAAAAGAGCCTTTGTTCAACAAGGTACAAACCATCTCTTTACCAGTCGTAAATCTCGATTTTTCCTTTTTCCAGCGATTAAAAAATGCGTGGCATTTATCAAAAACTGACTTTCGATTTATGGTGTGGAGTTGGCAGTTTTTAGTGTTAGTACTCACGGGATTTCTAATGGTGATGTTTCAGCAATACGAAATGAATCCACAACATGGAATTGCTCTATTACCTACAACTGCCAAAATGCTACGGATTCCTTTATTCCTTTTTACAGGGATCATCAATTTAATGACCTTTTTGTATACGGGAATGCTATTGTATCGAGGCAAACTATCTCGCATGGATGGGCTAATTGATATTGTGCCACAGCCTAATTGGGTTTTATTACTATCTCATTTACTAGCTATTTTTAAAATGCAAGCTCTTTTATTGAGCTTAGTGATGCTAGGCGGAATGATTGCACAAGCTTTGCAAGGTTACTATCAGTTTGAGGTGGGACACTACTTGTTTGAGTTGTTTATCCTTCAGTTTGTTCACTTTATGATATGGGCTTGTATGGCGATGTTTATTCATGTCCTAGTAAGGAATATGTATCTTGGCTTTTTCATACTCATATTGATTCCTATAGTGATTATGATGTTGCCACAGGTAGGAAGTTATTTAGGTATCTCTTTGTTGGAAGAAAGTATCATGCACTATAATGCCGTACCAGGAATGTTTACAGGCTTTGATTATTCTGCTTTTAATGGATACGGAACGGTATTGCCAACTTACTTTCTCTATAAATTATATTGGTTGATGGCGGCAGTATGCTTAATCATCGGAGCCTTGCTATTTTGGAATAGAGGTTTGGTCTATACTTGGAAGGAACGTTGGGAGGTAGTAAAAATGCGTTTTGTTGGACCTATAAGAATGGCATTTTTCATTGGTGTGTTGGGATTTATAAGTTTGGGATGTACGATTTACTATAATGACCACTATGTTTCGAAAACCTTTTATACAGAAGAGGATGAGGATTTTGTAAGGGCAATGAATGAAAAGCGATATGGTCATATGGCGAAGATTATACAGCCGAAGATAGAGAAGATAAACCTGCAAATGGATTTGTATCCAGAAACAAGAGATTTTGTTGCGGAAGGTCGTTTGACTTTTGTGAATAAAGTAAACGAAGTAATTGATACGATACTAGTAGCAAAGAGTTTTAGAGAGGAAACAAACTATACGATTGAGAATCCACATACGATACTTGTAGCAGATGATGAATTACATTTTGATGTAATTAAATTAGAGAAAGGGTTACAATTGGGAGATCGTTTAGAGATGGATGTAGTTGTGAAAAATTACCCTAATTCCCTACTACATGCTAACAGCCGATTATTGAGTGATGGTAATTATATTTTAGCACATATCCTACCCAACTTAGGCGTCCGAAATATCTATTTGTCAAATAAGGAGAAACGGGAGAAATATGGTTTGGGAACACGCGAAGTACAACCAGCTTTACCCTCAAATACAAGCCTATTGGGCTACGAGTATTCGCCTAACACGATGGATCGAATAGAATTTGAAACCATTGTAAGTACATCTGCCGATCAGACTGTTTTGTCAATGGGTACACTTCAAAAAAAGTGGATGGAAGGAGGACGAAATTTTTACCACTACAAATCAAAAGGGCAGCTTGTAAATAAACCTTCTTGGTTATCGGGCACTTATACGAAGAAAGAGGGAAGTAGTAAGTATCAACAATTAGAGATATACCACCACCCGCAACACGATCATAATACAGAACACCTCTTTAATGGTTTGAGTGCCTCTTTGGAGTATTGTAGTGATTGGTTTGGACCACTTGATTTTGATACGATTAAATTGGTAGAGTTCTCGAAACATGTTGGGACTTTTGCAACGGTCAATGGGAATTTAGTCCCTTATTCGGAATCGCAGTTATTGTGTAATGTAAAGGATCACAAAAATGAAAAATTCAACCATCCATTTCATACCACTGCACATGAAATTGCACACCTTTGGTGGGGGCATCGGGTTGATCCTGCGGCGGTACAAGGAGGAAAAATATTGACCGAATCAATGGCAGAGTATATCACAATTAAAGTGATAGAGCAGCAATTTGGAGCTGAAGCTGCCCGACAAACACGGGCAAAATACTTGAAAACCTATTTTCAATTACGAGCAAAAGCGAGTGATGAGTTACCATTGATACATACAAAAGCAGGACAAGATTATCTCAATTATCGAAAGGGAGCTTTGGCTTTATACGCGTTAAGTGAATACCTCAGTGAGGATCATTTAAATGGGATATTAGCCGCGTTTGAGGAAGAAAATCGCTACACCAAGCCTCCTTATCCAACATCATTAGATTTTGTAGCAGCCATTAAAGCCGGTGTACCCGATTCACTACAATACTTGATACACGATCTATTTGAAACGATCACCTTATATGATAATCGCATCAAAGAAGCAAGTGTTACTGATACTGATAAAGGTACCTTTCTTATAAATGCAGACGTACTTATTTCGAAATATCGTGCGAGTAGTACAGGGAAGAAAAGTTATGTAGAAGATGGGAAAGAGAGTTTGAAAGAGGGAGAAATGCAATCTTTAAGCTTAGAAGATTATATCCCTATTAGTGTATTGGATGAGGAGAATAATGTGATAAAGACGATCCAACTGAAGGCGACTAGCATTTTAAATAAAATACAAGTGGAAGTGGATCGAAAACCTACAAAATTGGTGATTGATCATGAGGTATTATTGATTGATGATGATCGGGGGGATAACGATTTTACGATTAACGTCCGACGATTGAACGATTAACGTCCGACGGTTGAACGACTAACAATTGAAAGTATGTTGGAGTAATGTCTATGTGCTTGCCCTTTTCAAAAGAGGCGATACATTTCAATCAACATGCGCCTCTATGAGGCTAAAAAATGGATGCGTAACGCTATTCAATCATTCAGTCATTCGCTCATCCAGTCATTGTCTCGCGTGAGGGATAGTAGCGATAGCTTGGCGAAATGGATGCTTAGTGAAGCAAGGACTAGCAGGGCTGACAGCGGAAGACACTGCTAGGACTATGCTGAACAAGTAGCTATGAGCCAACTACAAGCGAATAGCCCGACCCGAAAGCAGTAGTGCCACCTTTTTGCGAAGTTCATGCGATGACGCATGAACGGGCAAAAGGTGGCACTATTGATTTTCGGGGCACGCCCAAATTATTTGATGATTGGGTGATAGAATGACTGGATGATTGCATGTAGCGTAACGCTTATTCAATCATTCAGTCATCCAATCATTCAGTCATCGTATCTAGCTTCCAAAATCATCAAAAGCGATATTTTCTTCTGGTACTCCTAGTTCGTCGAGCA
>JAHDHP010000401.1 GCA_020631245.1 Bacteroidota bacterium
TTTATTAATTGCTGGTCTCCCTTGTTCTTTTTTCAATGAGGAGGATAATAAATGTCGTATTTATGAAGTGCGTCCAAGAGTTTGTCAAAGCTTTCCTCATACCCACAAAGAAGGGTTTGCCAGTAGGACTTATGTTCATATTCGGAACACAGAGGTCTGCCCTGCAACTTATTATATAGTAGAACGGATGAAGGATTTTATTCGGTGAAAGGTGATTTGAGGATAAACGATTATCCTTGGAAATGCTATTATAAAACCCACCTCTATATCTCCTCCCAAAAGGACAAGCACAAGGCATTGTCCCAATAAAGACAGTCCTCCCAATCAAGGTAGGTGCGTAACGCCCATCCAATCATTCAGTCATCCCGTCATCCAATCATGATTTTCGCGTGAGGGATAGTAGCGGTAGCTTGCCGTAGAGACGTTGCGCGCAACGTCTGTACAGAAAGGTAGTGAGGCTTGGACTAGCAGGGCTGACGGGAGGAAGACACTGCTAGGACTTTAGCCGAACACCTTGTCTGCGAGGCAACTACAAGCGGATAGCCCGACCCCATTTTGCCAATCGAAACCTATCAACTCGGTTAAACCTAACAGCTTGATTGGCAAAAATGGGGGCACGCCCAAATAAAAAATAGGTTCCTCACTCAACAAAATATATATCTTGTTGTTTTGCCAATATGAAAATAGCAATCCATTGGTTTCGACGTGACTTTAGATGGGAGGATAACACAGCCCTCTACAAAGCCGTATCTGGCGATATTCCTGTATTACCTTTATTTATTTTTGACCGCCATATCCTTGACAAACTGGAGGATAAGGAGGATAAACGAGTGGACTTTATTCACCAACAAGTGAGTCGCTTGAAGCGCGATTTAGAGGGCAAAGGAAGTTCAATGTTGGTGCGATATGGTACTCCACTAGAGATTTGGAAAGGATTGGTTAACGAATTTGATATGGAGGCTGTTTATACCAATCGAGATTATGAACCTTATGCTCAAGAACGAGATAAGGCTATTTATGAATTATTGAAGGAGAAGGGAATTGCTTTTAAGGGAAGTAAGGATCATGTGGTTTTTGAAAAGGGAGAAGTATTGAAGAATGATGGAAAACCTTATACCGTATTCACCCCTTATAGTCGAAAGTGGAAGGCTAGATATGAGATAGATCCCCCTGTATTAAGTGGAAATGCATTAGCGGTAGCTAATTTTTATACGACAGCACCTTTACCCATGCTTAGTTTACAAGATATGGGTTTTAAGCCGACAGGAACTTCATTTCCACCTACAACAGTTAGTGAAGCATTATTGAAAAAATATGGAGAATTACGCAATTTCCCTGCACTACCAGCAACAAGTAATTTGAGTGTGCATTTTCGATTTGGAACTATTAGCATCCGAAAAATGGCGATGGAGGGAGCGAAGCATAGTGACAGTTGGTTGAATGAGTTGATCTGGCGTGACTTTTATCAAATGATTCTATATCATTTTCCACATGTTGTAGACAATGCCTTTCGAGCCAAGTATGAGCGTATTCCGTGGCGAGAGAGTGAAGAAGATTTTCAGAAATGGTGTGAAGGGAAAACGGGTTACCCGATGGTAGATGCTGGAATGCGCGAATTGAATGAAACAGGTTTGATGCATAATCGGGTACGCATGGTAGTGGCTAGTTTTTTGACGAAGCATTTGTTGCTAGATTGGCGATTAGGAGAGGCTTATTTTGCTCGAAAACTACTCGATTTTGAATTGGCTTCCAACAATGGAGGTTGGCAGTGGGCTTCGGGTAGTGGGTGTGATGCGGCTCCTTATTTTCGTGTGTTTAATCCCACTAGCCAGCTCACCAAATTTGATAAGGAGTTAAAATACGTTAAAAAATGGGTGCCTGAATATGGGACAGATGCCTATCCTAAGCCGATGGTAGACCACAAAGAAGCCCGTTTAAGGGCGATTGAAACCTATAAAAAAGCATTAGCGACTCAATAGGAATCAAGAATATATGCCTGTTGGCAATAAAATGTTTATTTTGCTGTTTATCAATTGTTTGTGATTCTAATTATAAAGTGTTAGATTTGCTTACCTAGTCCTACCTATTACCTTTTTTAGCAAGCAATAGATACCTTGAATGAACAAGGTATTGTATGATTTTTAAATAATCTTATTATTTCTATCATAAAAAAATACGGATAAAGAAACGAACTTGATTAAAGTTTGTAACTTTGTGGCCGTTCTGTGAGGATACATGTCAGGTTATTTAAACCTTTTTATGTCACATTTATCTAAGCATCGTTTTGGAGGGTTTCATTACTTTCTGTAATCCTTGCTTCACACTAATGTCCCACCCCGAACAGGATGTAGTTTTAAGAATCTTTGTTTGTTTTAACCTAAATGAGATTTAATATTATGAAAATGCTCAAATGGATACTTATCAATTGTTGTTTATTAATGTGTGCATATAATGCTTATGCACAACCAGGAGGACTTTCTCAAGCAAGAGACGAGTTTATTCCTGAAGCTATTTACGAAGTACGTTATTGGACGAATATGGCTGCTTCGGGTGATAATGCGGTATATATTGATACCATGATTTTCCACAATGACCGTGCAGTATTTGAATATTCAAGTGAAAACTGTCTATCTTATCACTGTCGTCGTTCTGATTCATTAGTATATGTCTTAATGCCAAAATTTGGTAGCGAGAAAGAGTGGATCATGGGTAGTAATTATGTACGTAAAGATCATATGGTATCAGTTCCTTTTAGAGGCTATGAACGCGGTATCTATAAAATGTATACCACTGATATGGTCAATAAAGATACAGGAATTGGTGAATACGCACTTGTCTCACGAGAATTTGGTATTATTTTCCGCTATAATTCCGACGGAGAAGTCTTTATGCTCAATCGGATTGATGTGCTGCGGAACGGTAAAATAATGGATGAAATAGATCTGTTGCCGCTGCAAGTTGCACTCGGCAAAACAGATATATTTACCGGAAGCTCCGGTGATGCGAAGTAATCCAAGTACATTAAAAAGAACCGTTTCTTGAGATAGTAGAAACTAAATTATATGAGAAGGACAGCTATAACAAATGGCTGTCCTTTTTTTATGCATCTTTGGTTTTGTTTTTGTGGAAGAGAGTATACAATATATCATTAAATAGGCGAGCTGTTATGCAATTTATTAATAATAGTATTAATGTTGTATATTTGCTGATGTATATTTTTCAGATAACCATTACCTAACTAACTAAATGTTATTGCTATGAGAGTTTTACAATGGTTGATCGTATCAACTGTCTCCCTATGTTTATTGAGTTTTGCAAATAATGCTGCTGCACAATATGGTAGCTCGCTCGACGAGGAAGAAGTGTTTATTCCCGAAGCGACCTACGAAATTCGTTACTGGACTAATATGGGGGTCGCTGACGATGAACGCGTTTATATAGATACACTAGTTTATTTTAGAGAACGCTTATCGGCCTTGCCACCTAGCAACTCTTGTTTGTCCTACCACTGTCGCAAATCTGATTCTATCATCTACCTTATCACTCCCAAATTAGGACGTGAAAAAGAGTGGATCATGGGTGATTATTATGCTCGTAAAGAACTATATGTCAATGTACCTTTCAAAGGCTATGACCGTACCATTTATAAAATGTATACCTGCGATATTGAAGAAAAAAACACAGGACAAGGCTACTACGCATTCGTCTCTCGTGAGTTTGGAATCATCTACCGCTACAATGCCGATGGAGAAGTCTTTATGCTCAATCGGATTGATGTGATGCGCAATGGACGCGTTTTTTCAGAAGTAGATTTACTGCCAATTCACCGTCTTCTTGCACGTACCGAAATTTTTGATGCCCTTGATCGAGTAGAAAGATGGGCTGATGAATAAAACTTGATTTAGAAATACGAAAAACGGTTTTGATCCTTTAGGAATGATAATATAAATAACTTTACATTTTTGATTGCTTCTTTTTACACCTAGCTGTGTTAGAAAGCCTCG
>JAHDHP010000402.1 GCA_020631245.1 Bacteroidota bacterium
TTAAATGACCCTACTGATTTGGATATCATGGGAGCTACTTTTGATATGATTACGCATGAGGAATGGGCGGGGTATATTGAATTAGCTACGGAACGGAACATGGGCTATAAGAAAATAAATGTACTAAAGAGTGCGAGTCGAAAGGCAGGCATTTCGAAGTATTTGAGTCCGAAGGTAATTAAGTGGGTGTTGGCGATTGTGGAGGAGTTGGAGCAGGAAGAACAGTAAATGGAGATATAATGCAAGACTAAAACAAACTAGTCTCGCATCATATTCCATTCTCATTTAAAAGCTAATAGGTAGATAGCCTTTAATGAGATAAGCTAGGGGGGAAGGATGTGGAGAGGATAAATAGCTGATACATAGTATTGGGTTTATGGGTTATTAGTTTGACCTATTTCATAAATAGCTTGAGGTGATGTATTGTTACAATTTTAGTGATTTTATATAAAGTATTCAAAGTAAAAAATGTGATTTTTTGAAAGATTTAAGCTTTATTTTAAACGCTTTATTGATTGATTATTAGATGTTTAGGGTAGGTTTGAGGTGAAGGTTTAAGTTTTGTCTTACTTTGTTATTTCGGGGCTGATTTTTCTTATAAACTGTGTGCTATGCGCTAGTGTAACCTTTTTATTCTCTTTGTGAGGAGTATGTCCTACATTGGTAAAAGTGATGTGTTTCTATTACAATTGCTCTATTGTTATACCTGCCATACTTAGAATGGCTGGTTCTTTGGTTTTACCCCACTTAATCCCATAAAAAAAGGAGCCACACAATCTTGTGTAACTCCTAATGTGGGCGATACTGGATTCGAACCAGTGACCCCCTGCTTGTAAGGCAGGTGCTCTGAACCAGCTGAGCTAATCGCCCGAAACTCTTTAACATCGTTTCTTGAGTGCCTTACTAGTAAAGCGATGCAAATATAGAACCCTTTTTGAGAAAAAGCAACAATTACCTAAAAAATAAGCTATTTTTTTTCCTCCTTTTTTTCCTCTTCTGCTTTCTCTTCCACTTCCTCCTTTTTATCAACCGTTTCGGCTGCCTCTTTAGCAGGTGGAGGCGGTTCTACAGGAGCCGATTCCTTATTGACAGGTGGAGGAGTAACAGGAGGCTTGTCCTCATTTGTTACCTCCACTAAAACCAATTCACCATCCTCTGTTTTAGGAGTACCTTCCTCAGCTCCTTCAGCAGTAGCTGTTGACGGATTCAGCTTTTCTCGCAAAATTTTATCAATAGCATTCGGATTATAAGCAATGCGGGTAAGCTGTTGCATCGCTTCTGGAAGCGGATCATCCGTATAAGGAATACGCGTATAATAACGCTCTACATTATTAGTACTAGCAAATGCTTCATAACGCTGCCACGGATGAGACTTATTATAATTGCCCACAATCACGACCAGAAAATCAGCCTCTAAAATCTTGCGTTCCAGTTTAGGCTTTATCACGCGACCGCGTCTAGTACGAACACCTTTATCTTCTGAAGACAAAAATACAATATCAAATGCACCCATCTTCTTGCGTTTGGCCCAACGCTTCATTTTTTCAGCATACACTTTGTCGGCTGGCACATAACTCAGAAATATCTTAATCGGCATAAGATTAGTTTTGTTCTAGAGGCTATCGTATTGAAAAATCATGATAGCATCTGTAGGTTTCTCTATGTTCGGGCATAAAAACTATGCCAATGAGGTGGAAAAGTATATAATCACAAATAAGTACTTGATAGTCAAGTGCCTATATCGTTTAATATATGGATTATTTTAGCTACTATTTATAGCCAATCACCATATTCCTCATTTGTGTTTTTGTGGAGTAACATAGATAATTGACCATACTGATCAGGAAATGAAGTCTGTTGTATCACGCCCTGATCCAAATAACTAATCGTATCAGCTATAGTAGTTAAGGCCTCTAATATGTGAGAACTTAATAATATAGTAAACCCTTTTTGCTTCAGGGCTTTTAATACTTGTTTTATTTTTTCATTGCTTTCTAAGTCAATCCCATTAAAAGGTTCATCCAATAAAAGCAATGGTCTATTGAGTGCCAAAATGCCCAGAAAGGCTAGTTTTTTTTTCATTCCTGTAGAGTAAGTCTCTACCAAACGATTGAGAGGAAGTGAAAAAGTTTCTTGCCATTTTTCAAGAGCAAAATGAGGATTGTTTACTCGAAATAAATCCAAATAATCACCACCATTTATACGTGAATAAAAGAAAGGAGAGGTCTCTAATAAAGCAACTTTATCTGTTGGAATAAGACTTCCATCAAATAAAATACTGCCTTCAAAAGACCGATTATAACCCGCTATTGCCTTAAAAAGTGTTGTTTTACCCGCTCCATTCATCCCCACGATCCCATGTATTTGGGCACTGGGCAAACTAAGCGATAATTGCTTCAAAACTTCATTGGAGCCATAACGAATACGAAGGGCATTTATCTCAAGCATAATTACCTAAATTCAAAAGTAATAAATTGTCATGAAAATATCATGAAAATGATGTAAAAATTAGAATTTATATGCAATTATATTTAAGCTTAAATGGAAAAGTAATTGCATTTGTGTCATTTTTGCATTGTAAGTTGTTGGTATATAGTAAGTTATTTGTTTTTTTGCTTCAAAGAGGAATAACTTAGAGAGAAAGCACTATAAAAAGTATGAAAGCCTGTTTGTCGCATTTTTGTAACGTTTTATGGTCATGATGACAAGTACCACTAGCAAAAACAAAATCATGGGGTTAATAATACTCAATCCTAAAAAGCTAATGAGAATAAAATTGTACTGTAAAGAAGCATTAGGGGTATATAAGCTATATTTATATACAATACTGAAAATTTGTAAAATCGAACTCGTCACCCCAAAATAAAGAAGCAGGTACCACAACGAATAATGCTGTACCAAAAAAGCAATACAAAGTGGCAAACATATCAATCCATACAAGAGCAAATGTTGCCGAATTTTTAAATGTAACAAGCCTTTGGGCGAGTGGTGGCTTGCTCGCAACATTTCCAATGATTCCGCTTCTAAATGAAAACTACAACTTGTATAGGCGATAATCAATAAAACCAATGGTACTGCAATCACATATGTACTTCCCCACAAACCCAGCAACCAAAGTGGTAATAACCACCAAATATGACGCCGCAAACCACTCCGCCATTCAAATAGAGTCGCAGGAATAAAACGAAAACCACTTTGAAGTCCTTTGAAATTGCCCAAGGAAATATGAGCAGAGAGAAGAGGAATACAAGCAACACTCACAAGCAAAATTCCCACAGGAAGCCACTGCCCAGAGAAAATAAATAACAACAGAAGAGGGCTGCTGAGTACAAGGTATTCAATAAAAAATAATTGGTAAGCCGATATATTTAAATGTTTTACAAATGTTTTGTCAGGACGATTGAGATGAGTAGACAAGAGTAAAAAAGCCATAACAATAGCCGCATACACACTATCCATACCATCAGTATGCCACAAAGACTGCCCAATAGCTACCAGAAAAAACAGCACAAAAGGTAAGACGATCATCAAACGCAACCAGCCAAGTTCCGTCACATAATGCCAAGCCTGCCGAAGCCTTATTCGAAACAAAATACGCAACATCTATCTAGTCTTCTAAATATCCCGTGCCATCACACAACTTACATTCCTCCCGATGTCGCATCCCATACCAATGCCCCTTTCCATCACACTTCGGACAAACATTCCCCCCTTTTTTGCTCCCCAAATTAAAACCCGTTTGGTTATACACAAAATAAAACATAGCAGCCAACAATGCCGCCAAAATAATTAATCCAGAAAAATTCATGAATGACTTTGTATAGATAAAATGATAAGTAATGGTAAAATTAAGGTATTAACGTCCTACATTCACATAGAGTTCAGAATTTGTTGGGCGTGCCCAAATTGAGGGATTGGGGGATTGAGTTTTCATTTTTAATATCTAAAAATTACTAATCAGCTTTTCGGGGGCGTGCCCT
>JAHDHP010000030.1 GCA_020631245.1 Bacteroidota bacterium
GCCCATTCTTTTACATCAAATTCCATGGAGACATGCATCATACGGGTAAGCATGGCATCGTCCATTGGGGTAACCGAATAATCGCCTCCATCAGGATTGGCAGTCAGTACAATTTGCCATTTAGGAGGGAGTTTCCAACTCACCAATTCGAAATTTTGTAAAAGCTGCATGATACCACGAAGGATACGATCATCAGCACGGTTGGCATCATCAATAAGGAGAATACCTGGGCCTTCTTCAGTTGGTACCCATTCAGGAGCACGGAAAACGGTTTGCCCATCTTCAATACTAGGCATTCCTACTAAGTCTCCCATTTCTTCAAACTGTGCAGGAGCAATATAAGACCATTTGTAGTTATTATTTTGAGCAATCGCTTCTACAATCTCCGTCTTTCCAATTCCATGTCGTCCCCAAATACAAACAGGTGTTTTCTTTTTACCTTGCTCTTCTAGTTTAATATTATTTTTGATAACATGATCTACAAACTCAATGAGTTCGTCAGCTTTGGTTTTTGTACCGTAAAATATGTAATTATGGTCAGCCATTTTATTGAATTATTTATGTTGATTTGTTATTAATTATTTTTCGATTTTTACAATTCGTCCAGGTAATTGTTCCCAAACTCCTTCTCCTTTATTCATTCCATTACTAGAAATGACCCACAAAATTGGTCTACGACATTTTACTTCTGGAACGGCAGCATATCCATCCGTAAAATAAAAGATAGCATCTGGAATATACTCTTCATTGGCAAATTGGAGTGGTGCATTGAAATCTGTACCGCCTCTACCTAAAACTAATTTGGGAAGAGTGCCTTTGAATTGGTATTGTCTATGAATTTTAACATCGCATTCTACTACTAACACTTCGGCTCCTTGTCGCCAGATATAGTAAATCTCATTGAAAAACTCATTTAACTCATCCATTTGAATACTACCCGAAGTATCAATAGCTACGAGTACTTTTTGCTTTCGTTTCACTTTGATACCTGGTGTGGTTCCATATCGTTTAGATGGGCGACGAATGGTGTTTTTCAAATAGGTACGATTACTACTAGCTGCAAATAAACGCATTACGCGACGCCAATTGACTTTGGGTTTGAGAGACTCCAATAATAAGTCAAGATATTGACGAACTCCACCAGGAAGATTCCCATAGTTTTTGGTTTTTGTTCGTTTGATAGAGTTGATAATGACTTGGTCTATATATCCCTCTAATATTTCACCTTCTGCTTGACTAAGTTTAGACACTTCTTTCCACCAAAGTTCATGTTGTTTCAATATCCAACTATCACGACTCAATAGGCGTTTCAAAGCTTCTAAAGAAGGGCTATCACTAGAGCGATTTTCATTGCCTTGTTGAGAAGATGGTTGATCACTTGGTGAGTCACCCGAACCTCCAGGAGGTGTTGAGCCAGAACCACTTCCTCCTCCATTAGAATTACTAGAAGAGGAGTTATTGTTTGTTGGATTAGAAGAGGAGTTGCTGGAAGAATTATTGGAAGGAGGATTGCTTGTACCAGGAGGACTAGTACCTGCTTGACCAGGTGCTGCATTTCCTGTTGAATCACTCTTATTCAAATAATTTTGCCATAGGGTATTAAGCTTATCATAATAATAGCCCACATCCATATCAGGCTTCAACTCTAGGTCGGGAAACAAAGTCAAAAATAGTGCCCCTTCAGGTAATTTGTTTTTAGCTACATATTGATTGACGACTAAATCAGCAGCAATTCCAAAAATAGCTTTATTGCTAAATCTTTTGACAGAGATAATATGCTTTAAAACGACGTGAAGAATTTCGTGTTTGAGTACCCCATACTTAAAGTCATCATTATCCAATACATCATTCCAAAAATCGGGGTTGACATATAATTTAACCATTTGTGTACTGGCTAAACCAACCGCCATTGTTTCAACTCCTTTAGTCACCTCTTTCAAAATTCCTGTAAAAAAGTGCCCATAAAATGGCTCATCTAGGAGGAGTTTAATGGTGGTTTTGGAGACTTCGTCTAAAATCTTACTCATGGTATTATTAATAAAAATGAAATGAGTCTAGCTAAAAAGCTAGACCCACTTACATAACGAATAATTACAAAAATAATTCCATAAAATTTAGTTTATTTCTATTATTTTTGTATCACAATTTTCTCGGTCCAAATGCCTTTTTCTGATTGCATTTGGAGGAAATAAATCCCATCAGGCACTTCATTAACTGATAAGTTTAGTTGCTGATTTCCAGGATTATAAACTTGTTGGGAAAGTAGGCTAACTTGTTTTCCAGTGACATCATGGAGACTAATAGAAAGTTGCTGGGAATAGTTCAAATTAAAAGAAACTTGCAAGTAATCACTAATAGGATTAGGTTGTATTTGTGGAGACTGTTCAAAAAGAATTTCAGGGCTTCCAACTGCAAATGCTTCAGGTCCTAAATGTTCTTTTAGGGCAACAACAACAGTTGTAGCTTTGTTAAAAAGAACCATCTCTCCACTAGCATCTTCTTGCATTTCTTCATTGTCATCATGAGGGTGTTGAATAGACATAAACATAAAACGGTTGTCGGGTGAAAAAGTGATACCTGTTGGTTCAGAACCATTAGGCAATGTGGCAAAAATTCGAACGTTCGGATCTTCTGGAGTATGGTCGTGATTGACGACCCAAATAAAATCTTTACTTCCATCTTGAAACACCCAAAGATTGCCCTGATTATCAAAAGCCAAATTGTCATTTCCCACTCCCCATTCTTCTTCTACTGTAAAACTCCCCACCTTGAAGGAGTACGAAGTTCCTCCAACATAAGTTTCGAAATCACTGATTGTTTCACCATCATCAGTAAAACGATACACTCGATCATTTCTCTTAGATGCAAAGTAAATTTGGTTCGTTGTAGGATGTATTTCTACATCTTCAACATAATTGAAATAAGTCCCTCCTAATTCGGCAGCTATATTATAGGTGTCATTTAAATCTTCTTGTTTTTCATTGGGTACTTGAATCCAAGTTCCTGTTGAACCTTGAGGTTCTCCAGCCACCAAATTGTCATCCAACATTAAGGTATACAAAGTACCTTTCGTTAAGTTTTGGGCCTCATCAGCTACGAATTTATAAATGCAACTTGTATTACCATCTTCCCCAAAATACACCGTTTTATGGTCGGGGTGAATCACTACATTTTCATGTTTCATATTTCCTAATGCCCATAACTTTTGCTGTTTTCCAGTGCCGTAATCCAAAATTTGTCTAGTAGCAGGATCAAGTTCAAAACACCAACCAAGATCAATATATCCATCATCATTTACATCTATTGCTACCGTCGTTTCTTCACAACTAATCACCGTATTCCAGTCTGTAACAGTACCGGAACAATTAGCACTTGTTGCATTTACATCTGCTGCATTAATAATTAAAGGTTGCAAATCTTCCACTATCCACAAATTCGTACTTCTATCAAAAGCAATATTCGCGATGGAAACGTTGCCTAGAGCAATTTCGTGATTAACAGATAAATACCCTTTTTCATTACTACCTTCTATTGGAACATAGCCAGTGAAATCATTATTCCCAGGTACTATTTGTTCAGAATTAAAATAATTATCTCCTTCTCTAAAAAGAACCTGAAAAGTATGTGTATTGGGAATAATAAATCCTTCCCCTTTTAAATTTGGACTGACTGATTCAAAATTGGAAATATGGTTTTGTCCATATAATTGAAAAAGTGAACCTAGTAAAATAAAATAGAGAGTAAGTAGGAATCTTGTTGTCATAAATGAGATGATTGAAAAGTGAAAATTTAGGGCGTGTCCTTTTCCTCCTCGCCTGTTCATGCGTTCACGCATGAACAGGCACGAGGAGGAAAAGGTCGGGCTATCCGTTTGTAGTTGCCTCATAGCTGCCAGTTCAGCATAGGCTTGGCAGTGTCTTCCGTTGTCAGCCCTGCCAAGTCTTGCTTCACAAAGGCATCTATTTCACCAAGCTACCACTTCTATCCCTCACGCAAATACAGGTCAAAGATACCAATTTCAGCCCTAGCACAAAAGCGAAAAGGAATCATAGAAGTTCCTATTCCCTTATCTTAATTAATAACAATGAAAAAATGACATTCAAATGTGTTATTTAACAAATTATTTGATAAAGAAATTGACAAATGTGTAAGTCTAACTACAAAAAGGAAGTATGATGTGCCATAAATACTTGAATTTTACTATCTTAGATTTTAATTTATTATTGAAAAAAGAATAATTACACGTTCATTCCTATTATTGCTTCTCCTGTGTTAAAAAACTGTATAAGATTTCAAGTAGTCTAAAAAACAATCACAATGAAACAAAACGTACAAAGAAAGCCCTCTCTGGCAGGCAGCCGCGCGCCTGAAGGAAAGGAAAAATTTTACATTTTACTTCTCTCCACCCTTTTAATATTTCTAGGGGGAATGAATACAGATGTACAGGCACAAACTATACAACGATGTGGAACTGATGCGTTGCACGATCAAATGATGGCAACAGATGCAGATTATGCACAACGTTACGAGGAATCTCTACAAATGCGATTAGATGTTGTTGAAAACTGGGATGAATACGTTTCTAATAGATCAGCAGCTTGTCCAAATGGTCAAGTTACTGTACCGGTTGCCGTTCACTTTGACGTAGGTATAGGAACAACGCCTGCTGAACAAGCATGTTTAGAGAATTTAGTTCACTCTCAAATCGATGTTTTAAACGAAGCCTTTAATGCTACAAATGCTCCTGGATGTTCACAAACTCCTGGGGCTGGTGCTTGTATTACCTTTGTTTTGGCGACATTGAATCACCCTGCTGGTACAGGACTAACCAATGGCGATCCAGCGATCACTTACAATGGTGCTTATACTTGCCCAGCAGGTAGCCCATGTGGTATTCCTACTTGGAATGGCTATATGAATATCGCTGTTCAGTCAAATCTTGGTTCGAATGGAGTATTGGGTGTTTCTTTCCTTCCAGGAAACCCTATAGGTGGAGCAAACACTTTCGTTGTAGGTTCTTTTGGGTTTGGTGTAAATACAATCAATTGTAATGAGGCTGGTCCTAGTTCTGCTCCTGTAGGATGGCAATATGTTTCAGGAAATACAGCAGTACATGAAGCTGGTCACTGGTTTGGTTTGCCACATACATTCTGTAGTGATGAGGGAGGCACTCCTCAAGGAGGTAATGATTGTAGTTGTACGGGTAACCAAAACTGTGACTTCATTAACGATACACCTGATCAATGTTATTCTAACTATACTTGTTTTTCAGGAACCTGTTCAACCCCTGTTACTAATCCTTGTGGAGGTACAGCTGTTTGGAATAACTTCATGGATTACTTAGTCGATGATTGTATGACTACCTTTACCGATCAGCAAACAACGATTATGAATAATACGGCTGATAATGGTAATTTTAACCTTAGTGCAATTGATGTGACAAACGAACCTACTTGTGATTTTGTATTTGTATATCAGAACCAAGTCATTCCCGATGGTGGTTCTATAACTGTTTGTCCAGGAAGAGGTATTCAAATTTATGATGCCTCTACGCCACTTGGCGATTCTTTTGATTACACAATTACTGGTTCGGGTGGACTAACAGTTACCCCAACTAGTTCTACAGTTATTAATCCGTTTGTAAATATTACTAATACAACAGCAACTAGTGGTACTTTAACAGTCACTTTAGAATCGACGAATGCAAATGGAACATGTGCCTCTGTGACTTACTCTATTAATGTAGATGTGTTAGGTGCTTCGGATCCTAGTTGTGCATGTGATTTAATAGTAAATGTAGATTATAACAATGTTACTTGTCAAGATTTTGGTGGGACACTTCTTCCAACATTACCATTTACACAAATAGGAGGAATTGGTACAGTGTGGATTGATCAAGATGGAAATACTACCTTCGATGCTGATGATATAGATATAACTGCTGGCATTAATTTGGGTGTTCCAGAGTCGGATCTTACCTTCACTGTATACGATTCAGGAAATACGGAATGTGCTGTAGAAGTATTCGTTCCTGCGGGCTGTTATTCTTGTGACGGTTTAGCGGTAAATGATACCCCTAATCCCGTATGTAGTAATTTTATTTTGACAGCAGACGAAGCAAGTTTCAACTGTGTAGCTGGTGGGGTAGCTATTCCTTTGGAATTACAATCGTGCGATGGAGCTGATGTTAGTTTTTCTATCGATCCTCCTGGTTCTGGTGCCGTTACAGGTTCTGGTACAGATGCTGATCCTTATATCGTAACTTTAACCCAACCTAGCGCAGGGACTTGTCCAGTAACAATTACTGCTACTGATAACCAGCCTGGTGTAATTGCTACTTCTGAAATTTTAGAAATTATTTCTCCAGCTTCTATTGCAGGTGGAGTTATTAATGTGGGAGGTAATGTGTTGACCGATTGGGGAATTGACATTAATGGTGTTGATCCTTGTGTAGGAGGTATTTTAGTACAACCAAATGATGGAACTGATCCTATAACAGATTTTTGTGAACCAGGGACGCCTCCAACACCTCCAACAGCTGCTCAGTGTAACGGAATAGCTGGTAATATAGCTATTATTGATCGAGGTAACTGTAATTTCACTGTTAAAGCTGAGAATGCACAAGCGTGTGGAGCAACAGCAGTTATTATTTGTAATAATGATACTGCCAATCCAGATCAGATTCTTAATATGTCGGGTACTACGGTAAATCCGGTAACTATTCCTACTATTTCGTTAAGTTACAATCAGTGTCAACTTATTTATGCTGAAATGGCAAATGGAGATGTAGAAGTATGTATAGGAGCACCTACTGATTTACCAACATGTGAAACTTCAGTAGAGGTTGACCCATGCGCCTTATTCTGTGGTATCGCTGGATGTACGGATAATACAGCATGTAACTTTAACCCAGATGCGACTCAAAATGATGGGTCTTGTATTTATGAATCAACTTGTGATGCTGATCCATGTACGAATGGTGGTATCTTTGTTTGGAGTGATGTTGATTGTGCATGTGTATTAGATGTGGCTACTGCTTTAGGTTGTACAGATAATACCGCTTGTAATTTCGATCCTACTGCAAACTGCCCTGACAATGCTACTTGTATTTATGAAGAAGCTTGTAATAGTGATTGTTTACTAGGAGATATTACTGTTTGGGATACGGGCACTTGTGCTTGTGTTGTACAAACTGTAAGTGTGGTAGGTTGTACCAATCCTAATGCTCCAAACTTTGAGCCAGGAGCCAATTGTGATGATGGTTCTTGTGAATGTGTACCTGATGGTTGTACCGATTCAAATGCTTGTAACTTTGATCCAGATGCTACTTGTAACGATCCAAGTTCTTGTATTTATGAAACGACTTGTGATACCGATGGATGTACGAATGGTGGTATTTATGAATGGAATGCAACTACTTGTGCCTGTCAATTAATAGAATTAACAGCCGAGGGTTGTACACAAGCATCTGCCTGTAACTTTGATCCTGCTGCCAACTGTGATGATGGTTCTTGTATTTTCGAAACCGTTTGTGATAATGATCCATGTACGAACGGTGGTATCTTCGTTTGGAGTGATGTTGATTGTGCTTGTGTTTTAAGTGAAGCTACCGTTGAAGGTTGTGGAGATACAGGAGCTTGTAACTATGATCCGAATGCAAACTGTTTTGATTTAGCATTATGTATTTACGAAACAGCATGTAATAATGATTGTACGCTTGGTGATCCTGAGGTTTGGGATCCTGTTAATTGTGCTTGTGTTCCTGCTACAGATGTGATAGTTGGATGTACTGACAATACGGCTTGTAACTTCGAACCAACCGCAACTTGTGATGATGGTACTTGTATCACTAATCCTGGTTGTGATATGGATCCATGTACCAATGGTGGTATTTATGTTTGGAGTCCTGCTGATTGTGATTGTATACTAGACGAAGCAACAGCCACTGGTTGTACAGATAATACAGCTTGTAACTTCGATCCAGATGCGAACTGTGCTGATCCTGCGGCTTGTATCTTTGAGACAGCTTGTAATACGGACTGTACTAATGGTGATCCTGAAGAATGGGACCCTGCAACCTGTGCTTGTGTTCCTGTAGGAACTTCAATTCCAGGATGTACAGATCCAAATGCATGTAACTATGATATGGACGCAAATTGTGATGATAATTCTTGTATTACTGATACTGGTTGTGATACTGATCCATGTACGAATGGTGGTATTTATGTTTGGAATGATGTCGATTGTCAATGTGTATTAGATATTGCAACGATAGAAGGTTGTACTGATAATGCCGCTTGTAACTTTGATCCTACTGCCAATTGTGATAACGGTTGTATTTTTGAAACAGCTTGTAATACGGACTGTTTAGCAGGTGATTTAGAAGAGTGGGATACTGATGCTTGTGCTTGTGTGGTGACAAGTGTTAGTATACCTGGTTGTCAAGATGCAAATGCCACTAACTATGATCCCGATGCGAATTGTAGTGATCCTAGTTCGTGTATATTTGATATAGAGGGTTGTCCAGATGCTAATGCAGCCAACTTCAACCCAGATGCAACGACTGATGATGGGTCTTGTGTATATGAAGGTTGTACAGACGCAAATGCACCTAACTACAATCCAATTGCGACGATAGATGATGGATCTTGTTTACCTGCTAATCCAGCTGGTTGTGCTATCGACTTTGTTGTAAACGATATAAGTCAAGGTAATACAGGTGGTATTTCGCCATTCTATTACAACACTTCTGAAGTAATTGTTTCTGGAGGAACACCACCATATAACTATAACTGGGATGCAGTTGGTTATGTAAGAAATGCGATTATGAGTTCAGGAGTGGTCAAAGTTATCTATGATGACAATGCTACTTGGTGTGTGACTGTTACCGATTCTCAAGGATGTATGGTTGTGGTTTGTGAAGACATCTTTAATGGTAGTGGTATGGGAACTACAACCATTGATATTGTAGACTCAGACATTACGCCTGCTGTCTTAGGTGCTGGGGGTGAAATTAATATCTCAGTAGGTGGAGGAACTCAACCTTATACCTATCAATGGTCAAATGGCACAACTTCACAAGATTTGTATGGTGTGTCTAATGGTTGGTATAGTGTTACTGTTTGTGATGCAGATAATATGTGTACAGAACAATGGTTCTGGGTACCGCTTAGCCGTGCAAGTGGCCGTGGTAAAGATGCATTGACAGAAGTGAATGTATATCCTAATCCATTAGAAGCGACAGCTACTATCGACTTTATAGCTGCTACTTCAGGAAAACTAGATCTTAACCTTTATACCCTTGATGGTGCTAAAGTCATTGATGTATATGAAGGAAATGTAGAAGCTGGAGTTCCAAATAGCCTTAAATTCGAGGCTGGACCTATTCCTGCAGGTGTGTATATATTAGAAATGTATACACCAAATGGTGAAAGAGAGTATACTAAATTAGTGATAACGAAGTAATTATTGCCTTAAATTTGTAATACCTATTCGGATTTTATTAAATTTGCCTTAGAGGTTGTCTTGATTTTAGGATTGGAGCTGAAAAAGCTAGATTTTTTGACCTAATGTAGGCTTTTTTGAGGTTCATAGCAGAGCTATGGAGCGAAAAAAAGGCATAATTAGGGCTAAAAAGATGCTTTTGCAAGCCTGATGATAAAATCAAGAAAGCCTCTTACAAAATTTAAAATTAAAATCCTTTGTAGGACTTAATACTATACTATAGAGCAATGTTTCTTAAACCCTGACGATTAATCGTCAGGGTTTTTTTTATGCCTCGCTAAACAATATTAACCTACCAATAGTCGTATTAGTAACATCTTTCCTTCAACTAAAATCTTCATTTATAGATACAACATTACAATTAGATATAGTCAAGCTTTGATTCTGAAATTGCTAATAACCTTAAAAAGATTGACTAATAATCAAACCCTCTTATTGTACCGTTTTGCTTTTCACCGTATTTCTGAGCAGCAAGAGCGGCTAAACCATCTTATTATGTTGTATCAAAAAACTATTTGCCTACTCTTATCCTTTGTCCTATGTTCGAGTATGGTCTTTGCACAAGAACGCCTAGGACTCCAAACAGACAATTATGCAGGAATCAATGGGGCTAATCTAAATCCTGCCTCCACTGCATTAACTCCCCTCAAATGGGATGTCAATCTAATTGGTGCTGGAGCATATGTCAATAACAATTATGCCTACCTAAGTAATACCAGCCTTCTTCACTTACTTCGAAATACCGATAAGGTCGAATTATCCAACAATATCAATCAAGAAAAAGTCAATGCCCCAGATGCTATTACCCTTGACTTTTTCGACAATCGCCAACAAAAATTTGCCCATATTGACGCAACAGTCATGGGGCCTGGTATTCGAGTTGCGATCAAAGACAAAGCGGCAATTGGACTTTTTACAAGAGCCAGAGCAGTAGTTGGAGCCGACGATATACCTTCTAGTTTAGGATATTATCAATACCTCGAACAAGCCTATAATGATGAGTTTGGCGTAAGTCCATTCAAAGCCAATGGTATGGTATGGGCAGAAGTAGGAGCAAATTATGCCACTAGATTAAGTAAAAAGACAAATTACGGCTGGTCTATTGGTGGAAACGTTCGTTATTTGCAAGGTTATGAATCCTTTTTTGTAGATAACAATATAGCTATAGATGTATCCAAGTTAAGTACTGATTCATTAGCATTTGCCAAAGGAGAAGTCAATTATGGATATGCCAGTCAAATTCCTGCATTAATTGGTAATGAAGGATCGTATCAATTACAAAAATTAGGAAGTGGGGTTGCCGCAGATATTGGAATCATGTATGCCTCTCCCAACAAAAATGACGATGGATATAACTGGAAAGTAGGAGCTTCTCTCTTAGATATTGGACGAATTGGTTTTAATAAATCAGCTCAACAACATAGTTTATCACCTACCGAAAACTTCGATTTTTCTACTAACCCATTTGAAGAAGTCAACACCTCCGAAGAATTATTTCAACAAGTAAGTGAGCAAGTACTAGGAGATGAGTTAGCAAGTTTACAAGGCGAAAAACTCAATATGAATATGCCCCTTGCCCTCAATCTACAAGCCGAATTTGCTGCTGGAAAAAACTTTTTCGTCAATGCTATGACCACTCAACAATTAAGCAATGGAAAAACAGGTTTAGAGCGTCCAAATGTGGTAGCTATCACCCCTCGTATCGAATCAAAATGGCTCGCCCTTAGCGCACCACTTAGCTGGAATCAAGGAGATTTTCAACTTGGAACAGCCCTTCGTTTAGGAACACTCACCGTAGGAAGCGATAATATCATGAGCGTGTTTAAAAAGCAAACAGCCTTCAATGGAAGTGATGTATATGTGTCGCTCAAAATTCAAGAATTCGGTAGCAAATCACAACGTAATAAAAACAAAAGAGGTCAGCTCGATTGCCCGAAAGTAGAACGTTTATTTTAGATGCTTGGGCGTGCCCCTATTTTTTCTTGTTTTTGCCCGTTCCTGCGTCCTCGCAGGAACTTAGACAAAAACGAGAAAAAATAGGGTCGGGCTATCCACTTGTAGTTGTCTCACACCCACCTGTTCAGCATATTCCTAGCAGTGTCTTCCGCTGTCAGCCCTGCTAGTCATTGCTTCACAAAGTGGCTGTTTCGCCAAGCTACCGTTACTATCCCTCACGCGAAAAACGTCCGACGATGAAACGGTTGAACGGTTGAACGTTTCATCGTTCAACCGTCAGACGTTTCATCGTTTACCCGTTTTATCGTTCAACCGTCGGGCGTCCAACAACTTCCGATACCCATCCATAATATGTTGTCCATTATCGGTTCTTGCCCACGGATTCGTATCAGAAGTACGGAAAGCCCCCTCACATCGCTGCGGAAACTTCACTCCCTCACAATCGGCTGCGGTATATTGGAGGGAGCGCAAATGTTGTAAAGCGAATTGTAACGCTCGGAAATACGTCTTCTGTCGTTGTGCATCTCCCTCCAAAATAGCCACCTCAAAAGCATAAGCCAATCCTTCGGTATACACCCCATCAGATGCCGAATGTGGTTTCCCATATTCAGGCGTTTTGGGATTATAAAAACGACCTACAAAATTAGTGGTATCTTGAATTTCGAGGAGCTTATCAGTAAGGGTGAAAATCGCATCAGCATATCGTTTATCTTTGGTGATATGGTAAAGCTTATTGAGAGATAAGGTATGCCAGGGCACATAAGCAGGGTAGTAATGTTCCTCAAGATTTGTTACATAACGGTCGATGTAAAAATCTTGTGATTTTTTAGCAATATTCATCATCTCCTTATCACCCGTATGAAGCGCATATTCAATATAAGCAACTAAGGCTTCCCCCGAATAAAAAGTGAGGAGGTAATCTTTATTATAACTATAAGCAGGCTCGATATAAAAGGGATTTAAAGCACCATTTTCTTCCGTCAAAACCAACATACTATTAATCAATCTTCTTGCTTTTAAGGCGTATTCATCATAAAAGGGACTGACTACCATAGCTCTCACCATCATTGCATTCGCTCCTAATTTCGATTTTTTATTATACTTAATATAGCCAATCGTATCTTTTTCCTTGTACCAATATTTCAATAAGAAATCCATATTCTTTCGGTGCATCGTACACCAAGAAGTATCTTTTTGACACAATTCAGCCAATAAACGGGTACCCATTAATTGGCGAATAGCATTATTTTTTTCAGAGTATTTATTTTCTAGTGGATAATGACTATAACGAAACAAGCCTTTGGTGCGGAGAGAGTTTCTAAACCACTTTTCTGCCTGTTGGTAACTACTATCAACTCCTGCTAAGAAAGCTTCTAAATCGGCTTGTGGGATAGCAATTGCAGGTGTCTGTTGTTGTTTGGAACTAGTTTTGGGTTCTTTAGAAGAATTACAAGCAAAAATACTCAATACTAGAAGAGGAAGAAGGTATAAAAGTAATCTCATCATAGGTTTAGAATTATGCATCAAATTAGCGAATTTTAATGGGGAGTCCAACTTCCTTGATTATCTTTGTGATCTTAAATGACTAATGAATCAACTTATGTTAAGACGTCCAAGAAGAAATCGGAAAAGCCCTGCCACTAGAGGGCATATTCGCGAAACACGATTGAGTGTAGAAAACCTTGTTTATCCACTATTTTTGATAGAAGGTGAAAAGCAAAAAATAGAAGTCCCTTCCATGCCTGACTGTTATCGCTGGTCAACAGATATGGCATTAGGAGAGATAGAAGACTGTTTGAAACTAGGTATTCATTCTTTTATCCTTTTTCCTGCCATTGATGAGGCACTCAAAGACAAAGAAGCGACGTATGGTTATGAGGAGGGAAATCGCTATTGTGAAACGATTAGAACGATTAAAGAGCGGTTTCCAGAAGCTTGTGTCATTACTGATGTAGCAATGGACCCTTACAGCTCAGATGGGCATGATGGCTATGTAGAGGACGGCGAAATTCTAAATGATAGAACATTACCAATCTTGGCCAAAATGTCAGTAGCTCAAGCTCAAGCGGGAGCTGATATTCTAGGACCCTCCGATATGATGGATGGTAGAGTAGGGTATATGCGCCAAGCACTAGACAAAGAAGGCTATACCAATGTGGGGATCATGTCTTATACCGCCAAATACGCAAGTGCATTCTACGGGCCATTTCGCGATGCCCTCGATTCTGCCCCCAAAGCGGGTGACAAGAAAACCTATCAAATGGACCCAGCTAATAAGTTGGAGGCACTTATTGAAGCCGACTTGGATGTGGAGGAAGGAGCGGATTATATTATGGTAAAACCAGCCTTACCCTACTTAGATGTCATACACCTCCTCAAAGAGAATTATTCCACTCCAGTCGCTGCGTATAATGTAAGTGGTGAATATGCGATGCTTAAAGCTGCTTGTTTAAATGGTTGGCTGGAATTTGAGAAGGTGATGCCAGAGATGTTACTGAGTATCAAGCGGGCAGGGGCTGATGTTATTATTACTTATTTTGCGAAGGATTTTGCTCAAATACAAAAAATAAGACCTTGAAAAATCTCTTCCTCCTATCAATGCTATTTTTTCTCTTCGCTTGTAAAAAAAATAATGACGAAGACCTTGTCGGATTGTTGACGAGTGAGAGTTGGGAACTAAGCACTTTGTCAGTAAGCCCTTCTATGACATTTCGAGGAATACGCACGACTGATATACGTGGTGTGATGGATGTATGTGAAATAGATGATACTTATTTATTCCAAACAGATGGACAAGTATTACGATCAGACATCAATGAGTTTTGTGGTGATACAATTGCTGTAACGGTACAGAATTGGGAAATGGATGAAGTAAATCGCACTATTAGTATTGGGGATTTTAAAGATATGCGTATTGATGCACTAAGTAGTACTGTTTTTCGAACAATTTATGAAGTACATGAAAGAGATGGACAGCGTTATACCTTTACCTATGAATACATTAGAGAGTAATAAATAGTAAGTCTGATGATGAAGCTATTATTAATTTTTTGAATCAATATAGTTCTGCCCTTATTTCCCGCTTGTTTTTTTCTATTTTTGTTGGATTGATCCATTTTAAATTTACCAACTGTGTTAAAAATAGATATTCACTCGCATATTATGCCTGAAAACATTCCATTGTTCAGCGAGAAATTTGGTTATGAAGGCTTTATTCACCTCGAACATCATCGTCCAGGCTTTGCCAAAATGATGGTAGGAGATCGTTTTTTTAGAGAAATAGAAGAAAATTGTTGGAGTGCGGAAGCTCGTTTGCGGGATATGGAACGAAACAATATTGATGTTCAGGTTATATGCACTATTCCTGTGTTATTTAGTTATTGGGCAAAAGCAGAAGATACCTATCAAGTTGCTCAGTTTTTGAATGACCACGTAGCCGAAACAGTTGCTAAACATCCCAATCGCTTTATTGGTTTAGGAACTCTTCCTATGCAAGATACCCAACTGGCGATCAAAGAACTAAAGCGTTGTATGAATGAATTGGGGATGGCAGGGGTACAGTTTGCCTCTAATATCAACAATATCAACCTCAATTCTCCCAAACTCTTTCCCATACTGGAAGCCTGCGAACAAATGGGCGCATCTGTATTTGTACATCCCTGGGATATGATGGGTAAAGAAGATATGCAGCGGTATTGGTTGCCGTGGTTAGTCGGAATGCCAGCAGAAACCTCACGAGCAATATGTTCTCTTATTTTTGGAGGTGTATTCGAGCGACTTCCTGATTTGCGAGTAGCCTTTGCACATGGTGGAGGTTCCTTTCCTGGAACGATTGGGCGGGTAGAACATGGGTATAATTGCCGTCCTGACTTAGTAGCACTTGATAATCCTATTAATCCACGGAATTATTTGGGAAAGTTTTGGGTTGACTCAATCGTATTTGATCCACATACCCTTAACTATTTAATTAACTTAATTGGCTCTGATCGCATTGCATTAGGATCTGATTACCCTTTTCCATTAGGAGAGCTGGATACAGGAGCTTTGATTGAACGAATGGATTTTGATGAGGAGACGCGTGCTAATTTATTATACAAGTCGGGTTTGAGTTGGCTGAATATGGATGCTGAGAGGTTTATGGTGAAAGGGTGAGTAGAGACAAGGCATGCCTTGTTTGTACGAACGCCATTCAATCATTCAGTCATTCGCTCATCCAGTCATGAACCCACCCCTAACCCCTCCGAGGAGGGGAATTGCGTGAGGGATAGTAGTGGTAGCTTGGTGAAATAGCTGCTTTTGTGAGCCTTGCACTAGCAGGGCTGACGGAGGAAGACACTGCTAGGGCTTTAGGCGAACAAGCAACTATGAACCAACTACAAACGGATAGCCCGACCCCATTTTTATGAATTTGCTTGTTCATGCGTCCTCGCATGAACAAGCAAATTCATAAAAATGGGGGCACGCCCAAAAATGGATTAAATACGATACAAATATCCCACTTAAAATGTATTGTATATGCTTAATTATGTATCTTTGAAGGTCGTTTTAAAAGTTGTTTTTCTATACATTCCTTTTATTATTTTGTTAACTCTTTTAACTTGCAACTTTTTAGTAGTTTCGGCAAGTAAGGATAAGTTATTTGTAGATGTGAAAGACGTGCCACATAACAAAGTAGGTATGGTCTTGGGAACCTCTTATTTGCTTGCCAACGGACGACCAAATTATTATTTTGTTTATCGGATACGAGCAGCGGCAGCTTTATATCATGCGGGGAAGGTAGATTATTTGTTGTTGAGTGGTGATAATGGGCGAGTGGATAATAATGAACCCATGGATATGAAGCGTTTGTTAATTGAAGAAGGTGTGCCTGCTAATCGCATTTATTTGGATTATGCGGGTTTTAGAACATTAGATTCTGTGGTGCGGAGTAAAGAGGTGTTTGGACAAGCACAGATGACGATTATCTCTCAGAAGTTTCATAATGAAAGAGCCTTATTTTTAGCAGAGCAAAACGGCATTGATGCGGTGGCTTTTAATGCAAAAAATATTGGTGTGAAGTATGGAAAGAAAGTGTTGTTGCGAGAGGCTTTTGCACGTGTAAAGGCAGTGTTAGATGTTTATTTGCTACGTACAAACCCAAAGTATTTGGGGCCGAAAAACAAAATTGGATAGTCTATATTGGCTATCAGATTTTTATATTTAAACCCTCATGAACGAACACATTTTTGATTTTCCAAAGACGGAAAAACGCCCCGTAACAGACCAGTTACACACTATTAAATTAACAGATAATTATCGTTGGCTTGAAGATAAAACTTCTTCTGAGGTGATTGAGTGGACCCGAAAACAACATGAAGCAACAAAGGCTTTTCTTAATGACACCATTCCAGAAATTGATGGATTGAGAGCAGAAATTGAAAAGGTAGCAGATCGAGATATTAGATATAACTACAAGTTAAAAGCGGGGCGAACTTTTTTTACACAACAATTGAAAGGAGAGCAACAACCCAAGATATATACTAAAATTGATGGAGAAGATCGCTTATTATTTGATCCTGAAGCAAGAGATGCTAGTGGGAAGTCGTCGATACAGTATTCGACTTTGAGTAAAAGTGCCACTAAAATAGCAGTGGGAGTACAAGCCAAAGGAGATGAAATTCTTACTTATTATATTATTGATACATTAACAGGGGAAGAAGTCTGTCCTTGTATTGAAGGGGTACGTGGATTTAGTTGGACGAACGATGAAATGGGAGGTTATATAAGGGTGAATACGCGTGAAATGATCGATCAGCAGAAACCTCTCAAAATTTATTTACATCGTTTGGGTACAGATCGAGCAGATGACGAATTTTTATTTTCTCCTGAAGACGCGAAAAAATTTGCTAATATATGGGATGCAGAAGAAAGCGATTTGACTTTCTTATTAACGGGAGACTATTTTTCGGGAAGTATCAGGATGCGGAAAGCAGGGACAAATAATGATTTTGTTGAAATTTACAATAGCTCTGAATTTAGTTCGAATCCTTTTGGATTAGAAGATCGCTTATATTTCCATAGTAATCACGATGCTTCCAATAATAAAATTTTTACTACTAGTGTAGATAAACCCTATTTTGAGCATTGGGAAACATATTTTGAACCCGCTGACGATCAGGTTCTAGAACATTTCTACATTGCTAGAGACTATCTAATTGTCTGTTTAAAAAAAGATGTTTTGAGTAAGCTTTATCTATATGATTTAGATGGGAAAACGCTTATCAAATCGCTTCAATTACCTATTGATGGTGATGTGACATTTAGTAAGTTAATACGAGAAGAAAACAAATTAATGGTTTATATTTCTAGTTTTACTTCTACTAGCAATGTATATCTATTTGATTTAACCACATTAGAATGGGAGTTTTTTTACCACAATGATTTAGGTATAGCGCTTCCCGAAATGGTGAGTAAACAATTGTTTTACGCTTCCAAAGATGGCACAAATATACCTTTATTTGTTGTGCATCGAGCTGATATTGAGTTAGATGGAACTAATCCTGCTCTTTTGAGCGGTTATGGTGGATTTAATCAAAGTACCAAACCTCAATTTATTGGAGGTGCTGATTTAGCATTTATCAAACGAGGAGGAGTTATTGTGAAAACGTGTTTACGAGGAGGTTCAGAGTATGGCGAAAAATGGCATCAAGCAGGAATGCTTTCCAATAAGCAAAACACCTTTGATGACTTTATAACTGCCGCTGAATTTCTTATTCGTGAAAAATATACTTCTGCCGAAAAATTAGCCATTTATGGAGGTAGTAATGGGGGCTTACTGGTGGGAGCGGCGGTTACGCAACGTCCTGATTTATTCAAAGCCTGCATTTCTTCGGTTCCTTTGTTGGATATGATTCGTTACCACCAATTTCTTATTGCTAGATATTGGATTCCAGAATATGGAGATTCAAGTATAAAAGATGAATTTGAATATTTGTTGCAGTACTCTCCCTACCATAATATTCGTCAAGGTATTGATTATCCTACTATGTTGTTTATAGCGGGCGAAAATGATACGCGCGTCGATCCTTTACATGCCAAAAAAATGGTGGCAGCTATGCAAAATAATGAAGGACAGCAAAACCCGATTATGTTATACATGGACTATGATAGCGGACATGGTTCGGGAAAATCTACGGCTCAGTTTGTCGAAGGCTCGCTTATTAGAATGCGCTTTATTATGGGTCAATTAGGAATGTCTTAATTTTTTCTGGGCGTATCCAAGCCGCAATCCTACCACCCGTCCGTTCATGCGTCCTCGCATGAACTAAACGGATGGTAGCACTGCGGCTTGGTCGGGCTATCCACTATTATGGTGCTATTCGGCAACTGTTCAGTATGGTCGCCACTTGTCTTCGCTCATCCCGCTCAGCCTGCGTCGCTCCCTACTTCACTAGTTCCCTTATAACGCCCCATATCGTTACTATCCCTTACGCGAAAAAGATGATTGAATGATTGGGTGACTGAATGATTGAATCAGCGTTACGCATCATTTAATTGTACAGACAAAACAGTTAGCATTGGTTTTTTTCCTTACCTTTATGCTCTTAAAAATACTACCATGAGTAAAAAAGAAACCTCCTCCAATAAAGAGCAAAAAATGCCTCCACCTAATAAAGAAGAATTGTTGGCTAAGATGAAAAAAATGATGAAGCCTACTGTCAATACTATTTTTATAAAAAGAGTGAAATAAGCCCCGAATCAGATGGAAGTTAAACAATATAATCAAGCTCCAATAAAGACCATTCAAGCCTCCAACCGAGAAATTCCTGTTTTTATTAACACTGAAGAAGCCGATAATTTGGATCAACAAACTGTTGCCTCTTTCGGAGAAGAATGGGATCGTTTTCATCAGTTTGATTTTGAGGAAATTCAGCACGCAGGTGATCAATATTTTGATATTGTCAACGATGAAATGATCAATCCTTCTAGTAAGGTTTTAGACATTGGTTGTGGTAGTGGGCGGTGGACATGGTATTTACATCAACGAGTAGGGGAGGTATATGCTGTTGATCCGAGTGAAGCGGTATTAGCTGCCGATCATCTCTTAGCAGATGCGTCCAATGTGCATATTGCCCAAGCAGGAGTAGATGATTTACCTTTTGAGGATGAAAGCTTCAACTTTGCCTTCTGTTTAGGTGTATTACATCATATACCTGATACCGCCGCAGGTTTGAAGAAAGCAGTGAAGAAGGTGGAGATTGGTGGACATTTTTTATTGTACTTGTATTATAATTTGGATAATCGTGGAGGTGCCTATAAGGCATTGTTTTCGCTAGTAAATGCGCTGCGAAAACGAATTTGTACGATGCCTAGTAGTCGTAAACAAAAGGTCTGTGATTTTATAGCTGGAACTATCTATTGGCCACTGGCAAGTATAAGTCGCCTACTATTAAAAATAGGAATGCCTCAAAAGCTGGTACAGAAAATACCGCTCAGTTATTATGCAGATAAGAGCTTTTTTATCATGCGAAATGATGCTTTAGACCGATTTGGAACACCTTTAGAACAACGATTTTCTAAAAGCGAAATTGAGTATATGATGTTGAAGGCGGGATTAGGTGATATAGTTTTTTCAGATCAAGCTCCCTTCTGGCATGTCGTAGGGAAGCGTATAAAATAGGAATACAATTATGTCAATTAATTTAGAATTTTCGAATGATATTCGGTTAGAAAATGACATCGTTTTACTTCGCCCATTAACGATGGATGACTTTGAGCATTTGAAACCATTTGCGGTCAATGAACCCGATTTATGGTATTATTCGGTATCAACTGGTGCAGGAGAAGAAAATCTTCGTAATTATATGAGGGATGCATTTAAAGGGCGATCAGAAAAGCGTCAATATCCCTTTATTGTTTTCGATAAACGTACAAATGAATATGCAGGAAGTACCCGATTTTATGATTTTCAAGCCTATCATCAAACTACCCAATTAGGTTATACCTGGTATGGTTCTAAGTTTCAAGGAACTGGTCTTAATAAACACTGTAAATATTTACTACTCGAATTTGCATTCGACCAATTGGGTTTACAAAGGGTAGAGTTACGAGCAGATAACAATAATGCGCGAAGTATTGCTGCCATGAAAAGCATTGGTTGTGTGGTAGAAGGAGTGCTACGAAGTAACTGTGCTATGCATTATGAAGGTCGTCGAGATAGTATCGTACTAAGTATTCTCAAAAATGAATGGGAGGGAGGGGTAAAAGAGATGTTATTTAACAAGTTACAGTTTTAATTTTTGCTTGACAATTAACACCTCTTGATCTGAAAAGAGCATCCAAGCAAAATCATAGACATAATGATACCACTTGCCTTGTTTGTTTTGGTAAACGCCTGTACAGTAAGCAAAGTTAAATCCCAAATCTTCTAATTTCAGTCGGCTGACTTTTCTTTTGGTATGCTGTTGCATTAATTCTTGTAAAATCGTCCGATTTTTGTGCAGTATTTGATCTATTTTGTCAACTACTGTTATATTTTCAAGTTTCCTTTTTTGATGCCAAGTGTTTTTGCAAATGATATTGCAAAATTTCTTGTCAGATCTACCTTGTACTTTATTCCCACAAAGTGGGCAAATTCTTTCTTTCATGATGTGTACATTGAGTCTTCTATCCTATTACAGCTAGAAGACATGGAATAATAAAATGGTACACATAAGTTCAGATAAGTAAATGCTTCAGAACTAAAGAAAGTTTAGAAACGTTCAAAAAAGAACTGATTCTTTTCCGAATTAGTCTAGCTTTATTCCTCCATTAACCAATTACTATGATTAAGTATTTCTGTTGTTTATTACTTCTTTTTCAGACCTGTAGAACATCTGCACAAGAGCTAATAGAACCCTGCAAATCAGGGCAACCATTAGTGACTTTTTTGCAAAATGAATATGTAGCAACTACGCCTTTAAGTTATGGTGATGCCAGAGATATTTTATACTCAATGATTGAAGGGGAAGATTTTAGATTGTCAGGTATTTATACCAACTACACCATTTTACTTGATCCGAGTGAGGACCCTTCTAAATCAGCCTTTGATCAAGGAATTAATGCTGAACATGTTTATCCGCAATCTTTAGGAGCGGGAGGTGAACCAGCGAAGAGTGATATGCATAATATCTTTCCTTCTAGGGTTAATGTGAACTCTTCAAGGGGAAATTGTCCATTTGGTGAAATAGTAGATGAGGAGACAGATACGTGGTATTTTGAGGATATGTCAAGTTCCACTATTCCATCTAATAATATTGATGCATATAGTGAAAAAATAAGTGGATGTGTATTTGAACCAAGGGAAATGGTAAAAGGAGATATAGCAAGAGCTATTTTTTATTTCTTCACGATCCATCATACGACAGCAGATAAAGATTTTTTCGAACAACAAAAAGAAATTTTGTACCAATGGCATCAAAATGATCCTGTTACGGAACGAGAATTGAGAAGAGATAGTTTAATTCATTGGTATCAGGGAAATCATAATCCTTTTGTATTAGATCCAACACTCGTTAAGCGGGCTTACTTTTTAGCTGATGGAAACTATGAAGAAGGAGATCCTAATTGTTTTACTACATCTATTTCTATGCAAGGAGAAAAAAATAAGGAACAATGGGTAGACGTTTTTTTTAATTCAATGGATCAAATGATCTATACCAAATCGAATACACAAAAAGGGAACATCTATTTGATAGATAGTCGGGGAATAGTTTTAGAAAGGAAGTTACTAGCGTTTGAAAATAATATCCCTTTACATAAATACCCTCAAGGAGTATATATACTATTGGTTAAAACTAAAGATAAACAACAGTCTTTTAGGTTTTTTAATCAATAACTATAGACATTAAATTTTATATCTTTCAACAAAACACAATACATATGAGAAACTTATTTTTACTAATCATTATGTCTTGTTTACTCATTTTTGCCTCTTGTGCAAGCAATAGCGAGGAGATATGGATAGAGTCCGATGGGAGTGGGCGTTACCAATCAACACAAGATGCTAGTTCGATGGTACCTCTTCTTAAAATGGCAATGATGTCAGATGAGATGAAGAAAAATGCCAATAGTGAGGATTCGAATCCATTTACTGATTTGTTTAAAAGTGGAAATAAAATAGATACAACATTTCGTTTTTGGCAGATCATGGAAGATGAAGCCAGAAAGAAAGGGGAAACAGTACCTACAAGAGAGTCATTAAAAGAAAAAATGATGGCCGATGAAAAAGGAACAGAAGAAGAAAAGGAAATGGTTTGGAAAGTGATGGAAGGATTTATGGATATGGATATGCGTATGCAGGTAGACTTGGATAATGACCTTTTTAAGATGACAATGAGCCAAGACTTTTCAAGCTTAGATAATATGATGTTTTCTAACTTTGGAGATATGCTAGATTTGGTCTCTAAATATGATGAAGACTTTGATGCAAGTAATATGGAGGAGCTTGAAATGGCAAAAAGTATGATGGGAAGTATGCCTAAATATGAGTTAACAAACAATACTTTGACCATTAGTAGAGAACCTATTGATCTTTCAAAGTTAGATGATGAAACCCGAATGGGCTTAGAGATGATGAAAGGCTTCATGAGTAACAATGAATATACGACGACTATTCACTTGCCTGGAAAGGTGAAAGGAGTGAGTCAGAAAAATGCCACCTATAAAGGAAGTACAGTTACTTGGACACTTCCATTTGATGCAATGTATGACAAAAATGCGAACCTTGATTTAGAAGTTAAGTTTAAAGGAAAGAAGCGAAAGAAAAATAAAAAGTCAAGAAAGTAAAAAAATAAATTAACCAATATTAGTTTTTTGAATTGAACCGATACAAAGCAAATCCCAGTTTCCCAGTTTATATTTTGCTTAGTATCGGTTTTTTATTTATTTATATCTCTGTTGAGTACAAACTAGTATTATCAGACCTTGAAACTTTAGCCATGAATTTGAAAGTACGAAAAATGACTGTCAGTGAAATCCCATTAATGGTAGATTATTTTTTAGAGTCTTCAGCAGAATTCTTAAAAGGCATGGGGGCAGATAAAAGGAAACTACCAGCTCGTGAAAATTGGATTGGAAAATTAGAGAAAGACTTTTTGAAACCAAACAAAGAGAAAGAATTTTTCTATTTAGTATGGTTGATAAATGAAGAAGCAGTAGGTCATTCAAATATCAATAAGATTGATTATGGGAATACGGCAACAATGCATTTACATTTATGGCATTCAGTGAAACGAAAACGAGGCTTAGGAGTTGAGTTTTTGAAAATGACTATTCCCATATATTTTAGAGAATTTGAACTAAAAGCTCTTTTCTGTGAACCCAAAGCGGAAAATGAAGCACCGAATAAAGTATTAAGAAAAACTGGTTTTCGGTTTGTGAAAAGTTATGAAACAATTCCTGGTTGGATTAATTTCAAACAAAAGGTTAATCGTTATGAATATAAAAAGGAATATCAAAATAAG
>JAHDHP010000403.1 GCA_020631245.1 Bacteroidota bacterium
TTAGAACACTCTCTAAAGGTTTCAAAACAGTGTTCTTCAGGTACTAAGTCAGGAATGATACTAAAGGTTTCAAACATGTCTTTAGGTTGTCCATGAATATCTGTAAATACTACCTTAATGTCCTGTTCTGCTAAGTCTTTGATAGCATCTTCCATCACATATAAACCAGATTGATCCACATAAGGAACTTTATCCATTCGCATAACCACTACCTTAATATTCGGAATCGAGTTCATAATATCTTGGAAACGAGAAGCAAAACCAAAGAATAAAGGTCCATCTAAGTGCTTGATATACACTTGATCACCCATTCTTTGCATCACATCTCCTTCATCCTTCCACGGAAGTTCTTGCTCTATTTCTTTGAGAGGAGTCATCGTTGTGCGATTGTCAACTTCATCCGAAATCTTCTTCATAAATAAGATCGAAGAAAGTACGAGTCCGATAGCTACTGCTTCGACTAAGCCAACAAATACAGTCAGCACTAAAACGAGTAACATGACAAAAACTTCACTACGTGGTAATTGTGGAATATGTTTTAATCCTTTATAATCCATTACTCCAATACCTACTGTTACAAGGATTCCTGCTAATACGGCTGCTGGAATTTTTTCTGCTAATGGACCTAATGATAATAAGATCACCAATAATAATAGACCTGCAACCATACCCGATAACTTGGTCTTACCTCCAGCCTCAATATTAACGACTGTACGGATCGTTGCACCAGCACCAGGAATACCACCAAAAACAGCAGCAATTGTATTACCAATACCTTGTCCAATTAATTCTTGGTTAGGTTTGTGCTTTGTTTTGGTCATATTATCGGCAACAATAGAAGTCAGTAAGGAGTCAATGACCCCCAGCGCAGCTAGTGACATGGCAGTAAAGATATAGGGATAGACTTGGCTAAAACTAAAGCCAGTCAATATTTCTAATTTAGGCACTGGAAAGCCACGAGGGATGATACCGATGGTCCGATAATCGGGTATCAAGAAATAGGCTACCAGTGTCACCACCAGTAAGGCGACCAGGGTACTAGGTACGGCTTTGGTAATCCGTTTAAAGCCATATATAATAAATATTGTGGCAAGGGCTAAGGCGAGATCCACAAAGTTGATATTGCGAACAGCACGTCCAATTACATTGAACGTACCCATTACCCCCGCTGATTGACTTCCTGCCAAGGCTTCTGCCTCTTTTTTAATTTCTGCAGGAGTGATTTCATTAGAACGTTTTATCGTTTCTTGGAAATCTTCCAAAACCAAAATGCCTTCACCTTCCTCTTCTTGAAGAATCTTATTCAAGATAACAGCTTCTGCTTTGGGCTTAAATTCGTCCACAAATTGGGCATCTTCTTTAGGATAATAACCAAGTACATTCAAAATTTGAGTAATAATGATAATCACACCAATACCCGTCATAAAGCCCGATACCACTGGGTAGGGAATATAACGTATATACTGTCCTACTTTTAAAATACCCAATATAATTTGAAAGATTCCTGAAAGAATAAATACCATTAATATAGCTGGGAGGGCCTTATTTATATCGCCTTCATTGGCTGCAATAATTGTGGCAATAACCACCATACTCACAGCGGTCATCGGTGCAGTAGGCCCAGAAATCTGTGTGTTCGTGCCGCCAAATAAAGCAGCGAAAAAACTAATAAAAATCGCACCATATAAGCCCGCATCAGCTCCTAAACCAGACTGTAAACCGAAGGCTAGAGCTAAGGGGAGGGCGACTATACCGGCGGTTATACCCCCGAATAAATCTCCCTTAAAATGAGAGAAGTCAAATCCAAAAAAATTCTTTTTCATAGTATAAATTAGCTAAATAGGTTGATTGATTTTATAGTTGACAAATGTACTTTGTTATGGCGAGATACATACAGTTAATCCATTATGAAAATAGATTCTATATCTCGCAAATCGGCATCTGTTTTTTGATGTGTAAATGCCTGAAATATAACGAGATAGAAGTTTGTTGTGGTTGCGTGATTTGAGGAAATTGCTATTGTTTGAAGCTCAAATCTCCAAAATTAACTTCGAATAAATAAGATGTAATTTACTAATGAAGAGTGTCTGGTGGAGGGATTACAATTTCATCTACATGAAGAGATGATTTATCAAAAGAATGCTCATAATTAACAATAGAACTAGAAGAATTGACCGCCATCATGCGGTATTTGTGTGTTATTTTTTCTTCTTGGGTTTCTTCTTCTTTTTCTTCTTGGGTTTCTTCTTTTTCAGTTTCTCCATCAAATATTTCACATACCATCCATTCGACCTGAATGGATGAAGGCATAACACAAGAAATGGTAGACCAAAATAGTCCAATAAACAAAAAAAACGTAACTACTTGTGAGAATATATAATATGAGGATAACTTTTTCTGCATAGATTCTAATATAACATAAAGTTGTTTAAGTTTTGTAACTTTTTTAGGAAATTTATAAAACAAGCTTTCTCAAATCGTTTAGTAAATTATAGCCTATCAAAATATACAATTAAATTGACAGAATGATGAAAGCTTTAAAATTCTACTTAATAGTTTTCTGTTTATTTTTTCCTACAAGCTTAATAGCTCAAACAATCTTAATTGGAAAGGTGGTAGATACTGAGACCAAAAAAGGAATTGAAAACGCCAATATTCACTTACTCGAAGATAATAAAGGCTTAACAAGCAACAAAGCGGGATATGTTATTTTTCCTTATTTCACAGATTTCATTGAAATAGAAGTCTCTCACTTATCCTACCAATCTAGAAAATTTAGAATCAATTCGACCATATACAGCGATACCTTATACCTATATTTAAAACCCAAAGTAGAACTACTAGAATCCTTTACCGTATCTGCCGATAAAATACAAGGACTTTCTGATCGAGAAGCCTATTCTGTAGTTGACTTCGAAATTATGGATGACTACATTACCCGTCTCGAATATCATGGCAGTTTTAAAAACTATAAACTTAGTATTTCGGATTTGGATGGGAAAGTACTACATGAACTCCCATTAAGAGGCGTCAAACAGGTAGAAAGTTTACATAATGCTTGTGATGAAATCCTTTATTTGGTTACTTCCTCCAAGACTTACCCCATCACATGGGATAGGAACATTGAATTAGGGCAATACCTAACCCGCAAAGAATTTAACAAATTTGTGCTTCCCTGCAAAGCATCCTATGGTATTTTACTTTACTATGTCCAAGAAGATTACAATGGACTAAAAACCACTATTAAAAGTTTTAATAAACTATCTAGAGAAGTACAAATTGTAAAGGTAATTGCTGATGAAAAAAGGATTGCCCATTATAAAGAAGACCAAAAGCGCATTTTAGATGCTGCAAGAGGAAAGAGCAAGGTAAGAATCAATGGGGCAGCAGAGCTACGACGAATGCGCGATTTACAAAATGAAGCTGTCTTTATAAAAAAGATATTCTACAAGCCAGAGTATCCTATTTATCTGTTTGCTCAAAATAATCAGCTCGAACTATTCAATCATCCCCACTTAGAAATAGAAGTGACAACCGATTTTGAGGTATGGGAAAAAGTGGCTGATGTAAATTATCTACCCAATAAAAAATGGACGAAGCAATTGGTCAATGACCCCATTACTACCGAAAAATACAATGTCTTTGAAGACGCTAAAGGAATGCGAATTGAACGAATAAATATGCAAACAGGGCAAAGCAAACTAGTAGATCGAGTGGACGTACATGCCCAAAAAATTCGTAAAATAAGAGCGTATAATAACGAACTCTATTTTCTCAAAGAAGTAGCTATGAATAGTCGTAAAATAGAATTAGTGAAGCAAAAATTATAAACAATCACCCAATCATCCAATCATCCAATCACCCAATCATCCCGTCATCCAATCATCAATAACTGGGCGTGCCCTTCCA
>JAHDHP010000404.1 GCA_020631245.1 Bacteroidota bacterium
ATTCCTACTAAGCCTGTTATTGCCCTTCCTAATTCTTATAAAAACCCCCACTTATTCTAGTCCAAACCAGGCCTTGAAGTTATCGCCTAGCGCGCTTCCTTTAGAGGCTTATAAGGATATTCAGTGGCAGACAGCAAATAATAACAATGCAATTACACAAAGTTCCGACTTTGTAAAAGGAGAGCTATTTTTAAAGCTCCAACCTAATAGCCAGCTCGCGTTTAGTGGTCGGCGGCATTGGTTACAAATACAAAACCACTCCTTAGATGAGCTGGTTCGGACTTACCAGATACATAGCCTTCAAAAAGCTTTTCCTACTACGGCTATTGCTTCCCTACAAGACGTATATGTCCTCCGATTTAATGCAGATGAGCAAACCCATAAGTTGTTAGAGGCACTCAACAACTATGATTTTGTAGCTTATGCAGAACGGATTCCTCTTTACCGCTCTTTTCAAATGGCATCGACTAATGATCCTGATTTAAAGGCGGGTAAATTGTGGTTTCTAGATAAAGTGAAGGCAACTGAAGCATGGGAAGTACAAAAAGGTAGTAGTAAGATAACAGTCGCTGTCATTGATGATGCGGTTATGACCAATCATGAAGACTTAGCTGCCAATATTTCGGCAGGCTTTGATTTTCCTGATATAGATGAAGATCCATCTCCACCTCGGGGAGCTACCGTCGATTGTTTTTCGCATGGGACTCATTGTTCGGGGCTAATTTCGGCTGTTGCTGATAATCAAAGAGGAATCGCATCAATTGGTAGTGGGGTAAAAATCATGCCTTTAAAATGTAAAAAAGATACCGACCTTGGTGTTGAATGTGATGGCTTTTACCATTCTTATAATGCCTTAGAATATGCTATTAGCAATGGGGCAAGGGTGGTGAGTATGTCTTTTGGTGGAGCAGGTTATAGCGAATTATGGGAAGAATTAGTCGCACTTGCTCATAAAAAAGGAATTGTATTAGTAGCTGCTGCGGGCAATGAAAATACCTCGCAAGCCATGTATCCTGCCTCCTATAAGAAGGTCATTAGCGTAGGTGCGACAGATAAAGATGACCGAAAAGCTGATTTTTCTAATTACGGAACAAACATTGATATCATGGCTCCAGGCACCCAAATTTGGAGTACCGTAGCATCCAGCAAAAATGCGTATGCTTATCAACAAGGAACCTCTATGGCTTGTCCAATTGTAGCTAGTGTAGCCGCCTTGATGTTATCATATAATAAACGCTTACTCCCTGATCAGATACTAGATTGCCTCAAAAGTACTGCTGATAATATTGATGGGAAGAATGCCAGTTATAGCGGGCAAATTGGAGCTGGTCGTTTAAATGCTGGAGCCGCTTTACGCTGTTTAGATGAGTCTCCTGATGTCAGTTTTACGGTCGATAAAAAAGCGGCTTGTATCAACGAAAACATAACCTTTAACGATCAAAGTACCGCAACTGCTAGTGCTTGGAAATGGGAATTTGAAGGAGGTACACCTGCCACTTCTACGAGTAAAAATCCTAGTATTATGTACGAGGAAACGGGTTCTTTTGATGTGCGTTTGACCATTACTGAAAATGGTGCGACGAAAACTAAAATCCGACGAAATTATATTCAGATTTCAGCTCCTTCAGCGACTCTTTCTGGTTCCAAAACGATTTCACCAGGAAGCAGTGCTACACTAAAAATCAAACTTGCAGGAAACCCACCGTGGAGCTTCACTTACCTAGACGAAAACGAACAAGAAATACAAATTGACGATATACAAGAAAGTCCTTACGAACTAGTTGTTAGCCCCGCCGATGATCACGAATATACACTCAGCCATATGAGTGATGCCAGTTGTGAAGGCAATTACAATGGGACAGCATCTATTCGAGTCAATCATTGTGAAGACGAAACTGGAGAAAAACGAGGGGATATACTACTAGAAATGTTCGATATTACTTGTACAGGTGAGGGTTTACTCATAGAGATTGAAATCTGTAATATTGGAAGTGCGTTTCTTTCTTCCAAAACACCAATTAGCTTTTATAGTGCTGATCCTACACAAGAAAAAGCCGAATTGCTCGAAACGTTTCAATTGACGAGAGGTATCTCTATTGGCAAATGTAGTCGTAAAAAAATCACTTTACCTTTTCAATCGACTCCTATTTATATGGTCGGCAATGATCCAGGCCAAGCCACTAGCGCCTTGCCCTTTTCAATAGAAGCGGACTTTCCTTTAAGCACTTACAAAGAATGTGATTATACCAATAATATAAAGGCTATTGAAGTCAATACAATGGCAAGTGAACACATTGATGCAGGACATGATGAAACCATCTGTAAAGGCGATCAGATACAATTAAATGCGAGTGGTGCCATTAGCTATTTGTGGGAACCAGCTACTGGTTTGAGTGATCCAACAATTGCCAATCCACAGGCAAATCCTGCCCAAACAACGACTTATACCGTTAGTAGTGTCAATGCAACAGGCTGTACTTCTTCTGACCAAATAACCATCTTTGTGTCTCCCCTCCCCTATTTACCTCCTGTCACGCTCGATACAACCATCTGTACAGGCGATGCAGCATTGATCCAATTATCCAATATTCAACCTATTGCAGGCTACCGTTATCGTTGGCAACCAACACTAGGTTTATCCAATCCCAATATTCCCAATCCTACAGCACGCCTTAAATCAAGTAATACTTATACACTTACTATTACCAATGCACAAGGCTGCTCCAATACACAAGAATTTCATATTGATCTAAGTATCAATGAAGATAACCCTATTGATTTGGGGGAAGATCAAATTATCTGTCAAGGAGAAAGCATTTCTTTCTCACTACCCGAAGCCGAGCGATATATTTGGTTTGCAAGCGACAATTCACTCAATTGTCTAGACTGCCAAGAAGTAATTGCAAATCCCACTCGTACCAGCACCTATTATGCCGCTATTGTAGGGGCAGAAGGCTGTATGAGTAGCGATTCTATTACCCTTTTTGTAGATGAACCCACTTTCAATTTACCAAACGACACCTCCTTTTGTCAAGGGAGTAAAATTACCCTTGAAGCAGGAGATTTTGCCAGTTATCATTGGTCTGATAATTCTACAAATTCATCCATTACGCTACAGCAAGGAGGCACCTATACACTTTTAGTCAACACCTATAATGGCTGCTCTTTCAGCCATCGAATCAATGTGCATGAAACCCCCTTACCAGCCGTTGAAATAATAGGAAATACCGAAATACGAGCAGGTGAAACAAGCTATCTTAACATCGAATCCAACTCTAATTATTGGACCTACAAATGGTCGAATGGGCCTACTATGTCAGCGATTGAAGTCGAAGAACCAGCGACCTATACATTGACTGTTACCGACGCACTTGGCTGCACCTTTATCGACTCTGTAGAAGTCGTACAAATTCCTACCAAACTACTCATACCAACCGCCTTCTCTCCTAATGGTGATGGGGTCAATGATTATTTCACGATCCCACATGATCCTACTACGCAAGTTGAGTTTTTTATTTACGACCGCTGGGGACAATGTGTGTTTGAAAGTACACAACAAAATCACAAACAAGCACAGTGGAATGGTCGCTTACATGATGATGGGGAAGCTTTAAAAGTAGGTGTTTATGTCTATGTAGCCATTCTAACCGATGAAAATGGCAAACAAAAACGAGTGTCAGGTAATGTTACACTACTTCGCTAATTAGTAGCAAAACTCAATCATTCATTCATCCAATCACCCAATCATCATTTACTGGGCGTGCCCTTTCGCATGTCTTGGTGATTACGGGCTTAAAAATAGAACAGCGTAACGCTAACACAATCCCGCAAGCCCGCAATCACCCAATCCCTGCTTCAGGTCGGGCTATTCGTTTGTAGTTGTCTCACACCCGCTAGTTCAGC
>JAHDHP010000405.1 GCA_020631245.1 Bacteroidota bacterium
TCGCACAAAAAAGCCAATCGTTAATCATCGAACGTCAACACATTTTTGTTTACCTTTGCCCCATGAATTACCTACTAGCCGAAAAGATCACTAAAATATATGGAGACAAGGTTCTTTTCGAAAACTTACAAATTAGCATCAACAAAGGACAGAAAGTAGCACTCATTGCCAAAAACGGGACCGGAAAATCCTCCTTATTTCGTATACTTTCCGACCAAGATAGCTCTGATAAAGAAGGCTTTGTCCGTATCCATAAAGATATTCGAGTGGGTTTCCTTGATCAAGAACCCGATTTCCCATCCCACCTCACTGTCATGGAAGCTATTTTCCATACCGACAATCCCATACTTAGCCTTATTCAAGAATATGAGGAAGCTCTCCGACAACACGAACGGAACCCTACCGACAAAACAGAATCCATCCTTAGTCAAAAGATGGAGCAAATGACCCTCAAAAATGCGTGGGACTACGAGGCAAAGATTAAACAGATACTTGGTAAATTCAAAATTCACAAACTCGATCAATCCATAGGTGTATTGTCGGGAGGAGAAAAAAAGCGGGTAGCAATGGCTGCCATTCTAGTACAAGAACCGCACCTCCTCATACTCGATGAGCCAACCAACCACCTCGATATGGAAATGGTTGAATGGCTAGAAGAATATTTCGCAGGACAACCCAATCTATCCCTTTTACTCGTTACGCACGACCGCTATTTCCTAGATCGAGTAACCAATGAAATTCTCGAATTAGAAAACGGGAAACTACAACGCTACAAAGGAAATTACAGCTACTACCTCGAAAAAAAATCCGAACTAACTGCCAACACAGCCGTTGAGGTAGAAAAAGCACGTAAACTCATGAAAAAGGAATTGGTATGGCTTCGAGCGCAACCCAAAGCACGTACCACCAAATCAAAATCGAGAATTGATGCCTTTGATAAAATTGAGGCAAAAGCAAACATTAATTTACGAGAAGATACACTGGGTTTTGAGGGAATAAAGATGGATCGGATTGGTAATAAAACAATCGAAATTTACCACATCAATAAAAAGTACGACGACCAAATTATTTTAGATGATTTTTCATACATCTTTAAGCGTAGAGATCGCGTAGGAATTATTGGAAAAAATGGAGCAGGAAAAACAACCCTCCTTCGAATGCTTGTCGGTGAACAACGCCCCGATGAAGGAAAAATCGTCATTGGCTCTACACTTAAATTTGGGTATTACACACAATCAGGCTTGGTCTTCAAACCTGGAAAAACAGTCATCGAAGTCGTCCGTGAAATAGCCGAAGTACTGCCTATGGAAAAAGGAAAGTACCTCTCTGCGGGGCAACTTCTCAACCAATTCCAATTTCCGTATAGTACCCACCAAAACCAAGTACAAACTCTTAGTGGAGGAGAAAGACGTCGCTTACACCTCCTCACTGTCCTCATGAAAAACCCCAACTTCCTCATACTTGATGAGCCTACCAACGACCTTGATCTTCTCACTCTCAATATGCTCGAAGAGTATCTCCTACAATACAAAGGCTGTCTAGTAATCGTATCTCACGACCGCTACTTTATGGATAAACTGGTAGACCATGTTTTTGTATTTGAAGGAGATGGGAAAGTGCGTGATTTTCCAGGTAATTATAGCCAATATCGTCATAAACGAAATGAAGAAATAAAAGTAGAACGAGAACAACGTAAAATAGAAAATCAACAACAAAAGAAAGAGCAACCTACCGTTGTCAAACAACAAAAAGAAAAACGTAAACTTTCCTTTAATGAAAAAAGAGAGTTTGAACAACTCGAAAAAGATATTGAGCAACTCGAAGAAGAAAAAACAGAACTTGAAAATTTACTCAACCAAGGTGGTAATCACGAAGACCTTATGAAGTGGTCGCAGCGAATGGGTGAAATTGTAGAAGCGATTGATACCAAATCAGATAGGTGGTTAGAATTGAGTGAATATGACTTATAATTTTTTATCCTCCTTGCAACCATCCTAAATGTTTCTACTTCTTATAAACAAGTGTAGACGTATAGTTTGGTAGACTGGAGGATAATAGGAGCAGGTAATGATTTCCTTTGTTATTCCTAATTTCTTTTGTTCATATAAGAACTTCTTCATACTTCCCTTATGGAGGTTATTTAAATGTTTCTTTATTTCTCCAGTCTTTTCATTTCATTCCTTTTTTGTATGACCTTCCTAAAAAAGGTACTTTTCCTTCCCAAATGGTATCCCAATAAATTTGATCCACAATTAGGAATTTTTATTCGTAAACATGCGCGTGCTGTTGCACAACATTTTCAAGTTGCCGTTCTTTATATCCATCCCGATCCGAGTTGCTTTCAAAGTTACCAATTTGTCTTCCGCAAAACCGACCAAGTACACGAGTACATTATTTACCACCCCACCAGTCAATCCAATAATCAACTAATCCGCAAAGCCTATCATTTATACCAATACATTCGTTGTAGTTTCATTGGTTGGAAAAAAGTACACACTTCATTTGGTAAGCCAGACATGAGCCACATACACGTAATGACCCGTCCCAGCCTCCTTGCTTTATTTCTACAATATTTTCACCAAGTCCCCTTCTTCATTTCCGAACACTGGTCGGGCTACATCAACCAACAATATGCCAAACAATCAAGCCTCAAAAAAGCTTATACTAGATGGATTTTCAAACAGGCAAAAGGAGCAAGCGTCGTATCCAAACAATTAAAACAAGCGATGAATGACTTACTCTTAGCCCATGTAAATTATATTATCCCTAATGTTGTAGAATCTGTATCGTGCGAAGTGCAAAGTGCGAGGTGCGACGACAAAACCAATCCCACAATCCCTCATTCCCACAATCCCTCATTCCCTCAATCACTCAATCACCCAATCACTCAATCACTCAATCACTCAACAATAGGTATGGTCGCCGATCTTCGAGATGACATCAAAAATATCACAGGAGTACTACATGCTATCCAAGAGGTTAGTCAAACACACAACCATTTTCAATTACACATTATTGGCGGTGGACCAGATGAGGCGATGCTTCGCCAAAAAGCAATCGATTTGGGCTTACAAAAATTAGTAGTCTTTCACGGGCGACAAGACAACACTAAGGTACTCCCCTTCCTACAACAAATTGATTTCCTAGTACTGAACAGTTATCACGAAACCTTTTCAGTCGTAGCAGCGGAGGCTTTGGCGGCAGGCAAACCTGTTATCAGTACCAAATGCGGCGGGCCAGAAGCCTTCCTCAATGAACAAACGGGCAAACTTATCCCTGTTGGTGATGACCAAGCACTAGCAACAGCCCTCCTCTATATGCTCGATCACCACAAAGAGTATGACCCCGAACTGTTGAAGCAAAAAGTAAGTCAAAAATATGGTTTGAAGCGAATTGGGGAGCAGTTTTTGGAAATGTATAGAAAGGGTTTAGGTTTCGGCGAGGAGATTCAAGATTGACATCAAATCCAGTCTTATGTCAAAATTTGCCCTTTTTTGACATCAAAATCAATCTTATGTCAAAATCGGTTCTTTTTTGACAATAACAGATTGAATTTTGGTTCTTTGTTTCAAGACAAAGAATAAGTAACCACTGATTACACAAATTAACACAGATTGTGTGGTTGTTAGTAAAACATTATCTCGCATAAAACCCACCTCTACATCTCCTCCCAAAATAAGACTTGAAGACCCTCCACCTATTAAAATAGGCGCGTAACGCCATTCAATCATTGTCTCGCGTTATACCTTTGCAAAAGCGATGCATTTGATAATATCCCATATATAGTGTAGCTGAATTGTTCTTCAGCTAGAAGCTGAAAATTGTCGTAATGACCACCAGCGAAGACGCTGGCGGCAGCTAAGAAATGAGTGCGTAACGCT
>JAHDHP010000031.1 GCA_020631245.1 Bacteroidota bacterium
TGATTGAGAACGGTGTGGCGTGTCAATAAAAGTGGGTCCGTATTATTGGCGTCTTTGACGATAGAACTTTGGTCAATTTTTTCTAAATCGGTTTCTTCTTGCGCGTGTAGTACTTGTAATTTTTCTTGTTCTATTTTGGTAAGGGCAAGGCTTTCGATACTAATATCAGCAGATTGTAGAAAACGCAAGATTTTTTGTGGGTAGTTGTTGTATTTATCTTTGAAAAATAGCTTTTGGGTAAAGGTGTTTACCTCTTTATGTTTGTAACTAAATTGATTGTTGATGAGTAGTAATTTGTCGAAAAAATGGTAAATATGTGCTGCGTGGCTTTTCTTTTGTTTGCTTAAAAGCGTAATTAGTAGGGTATGTGCTGGTATATTTTTTGGAATTTTAGCTCCTTCTTCAAATCTTTTTTTATTCCAATCAATAGCATTTTTCACCCGCGTAAATAGCTTTACTTTTTTCTTTTTGGGGCGATAGGATAACCATTCTTTTTCTACTCTATCTTTGCTTATCTCAAAGCCATAGACATAGAGGTTTTCATTGATTAAAAAGGTCATTTCGAAGCTACCATTACTATTGTGCGCGCCTTCTTTCAATAGAAAAGGCATCCAGCCGCCTTGTTGTGGAGTAAGTGTATCTGACTTGATAACAAGGTATCTCATGCATTCGAGTGCCCGAATAAAATTACTTTTCCCACTAGAATTGGAGCCATAAATTAGGGCTGTTTTGAGGAGGGTTTGTGTGGAAGTGGGAGGGGTGAAGACGTTTTTTTTATCGAGTTCTTTGCTTTTAGAACTGATTTTTTCGGCTTCTAGCGAAAAATGTTGTTTTTCGTAAAAAGATAGATAATTGTGTATGGAAAATTTTATGAGCATAGTTCTAAACTTGCTCAAAAATAAGCCCAAAAATAAGAGGAAACAATAAAGAAATCTATGATAACAAAAAATTAATGTTGAAATAACTATTTTATTTCATAGGCAATGGCATAAGTACCTAGTGCTGCTTGTAATTGTTGTTGTTGTATTTGGTTGGGTGCTTGTTGGAATTGCAATTCGGCGACCATTCCTCTTTTTCGATCATTAATCACCTCTATTTGTTTCAAGTTAATTCCATTGATTGCTTTTATTTCTTGGCTGTAAACGTCTTTTATTTCTCGTTTTATTAAATCTGGTTTAAAGATTTTATCGAGAGAGGTCATCGGCATTTTATCAATTAGATAAATGGCTTTGGGGATAGCAGCCCGTTCGGAAATATGTGTTTGTGCAAAAGCCAACAAATCACTAGTACTACATTTTTGATTGGCTTCTAACTCAACATATAACACAGGTATTTCACCCACTTTTGGGTCTGGTCGCCCAACAGCAGCAGCCACCGCTACCGCCTTGTGTTTGTACATTGGTTCTTCAATCATTTTGGGGTCGATATTATGACCTCCACGAATAATCAACTCCTTCTTTCTACCTGTCAGCCAATAATAGCCATTTGCATCACGTCGCCCCAAATCTCCCGTATTATACCAATGTCCTTTCCCATCTCCTGTATTGATCCACACCTTACGATTATGTACTTGACTTTTATATCCTTTAAACACATGATCGCCACGGGTAATAATAGTACCAATCTCATCCGTTTCACAAAAGCGAATAAATTGTCCTTCTTCATCTAGGACAACGGCTCGCAATTCACTATAAGGAATCGCAAAACCAATGGAGCCAATTTTGCGATCTCCTTTCAACGGATTAGAGGCACAGGTACAAGTCGCTTCCGTACAGCCGTAGCCTTCGAGAATGCGGACACCTGTTGTTTTTTCAAAGTTTTTATATACTTCTACTGGTAATGCAGCCCCACCACAGACCGCCATTTTGATACTTGAAATATCACTAGATCCAACTGGCACATTGGTAAATTGTTTGTAGAGAGCAGGAACAGCAGCGAGGTAATTGATTTGGTAATGTTCGACAATTTTCCAGATATTATCAACTACCCCTTGATCGCGATAGCCTCTAGGTGAACCCATAACGATTCTAGCTCCTCCTGAAAAGGGAATATATAGGGTAACCATGGCTCCTAGTACATGAAAAAGCGGCAATCCGCAAAACATCGTTTGATGATCGTCTGTCGTATCGACATTATTACCATTTGCCCATACATTAAAACAAATATTACGGTGGCTTTGCATGGCTATTTTAGGAACGCCAGTCGTACCTCCTGTATGAAAATAAGCGGCTGTATCTTGTGGGTCGGTTTGGCGGGTAAAATCTAGCTGCTCCTTATTATAAGAACTTAGTTTCTCGTTAAAATCCCAAATTTGTTGTTGGGGGCTTGATTTTCCTTTTGATTTAAAACCTATAATAAAGCGGACTAAACTTTTCTTAAATCCTTCCAAGTAATTGGACATATCTACTTGAAAGATGTGCTTTATACTAGGTACTTCATGGCGAATTCGATTTACCTTTTCCCAAATGTCGGTTCGTGTGCGTAGAAAAGGACCAATAGTGATGATTGCTTTAGCACCTGCTGCATTTAGAATTTCCACCCAATGTTGGGGATCGAGTAGGGGATTGATCGGCATTACAATCCCTACGGCAGGAATAGCAGTGAGGCAAAAGGTCGTTTCGGGAAGATTGGGTAAAATGAGGGCAACGACATCGTCTTTTCCAAAACCTAAATCATGAAATAAATTGGCGATTTGATGGGTTTTTTCAAGGGCTTGGCGGTAGGTGAAATCATAGGATTGTTGATATTCTTTGCCTTGCAAAAAGTAGGTCAAAGCTATATCATCCGCGCATTCTTTGGCTGCTTCTGCAAAGCCCTCAAAGGCACTATCAGGTATGTCTTGTTGAGACAAAGGTGTTTGCTCAATAACTTTGATATCTTCGAGGGAGGCAATCCCTGTAAATTGAAAACGATCTCTACGCATGATTAATTGGGTAATTAGTTTAAAAAAGCGCGCACATCGGCGGCTGATTGTTGTGGAATTTCTTCCATTGGAATATGTCCGATATTAGGGTAAATAATGAGTTGGGAGTTGGGAAGATCTTCATGAAATCGAGGAGCAGCTTTAACCGATAAAACCTCATCTTTATCGCCCCACATAATAAGCGTAGGAGCTTTTATTTCCGACATTCGCTGCCAATGTTCGCGTTTTATTTGCTGCATTTTTTCCGTTAAACCCTTTCGGTTTCCTTCTCGTAGCAATAAGTCATAGTAACGATCCTTGATTTCCTGCGATATTTTATCGTCTTCTTCGTAAGCATCATAAACGGTCTTTTCTACGAGAAATCGCGGGGTTATTTTATTCATGATTGCTGCGGTAATTGGGTGGCTTGCCATTTTAAAGCCCAGCGGAATATCAGTTCCTTCGGGTAGTGGATAACCACTAGGGTCAACTAATATCAGCTTATCTACTTTTTCGGGATAATGAAGACCAAAAAGCCAAGTCAAATAACCGCCAAAAGAATTTCCTCCTACATGTGCTTTTTGAATTTGTAAGTTATTAAAAAAAGCATTTAGAAACTCCATATATGCCTGGTTGTCATATTTATTTTGAGGATGTGGGCCTGTGATGCCAAAACCAGGTAAATCCATGCGAATAATGGTATATTTATCTTTTAGTAAGTTCGTCCATTGATCCCAAGTATGTAGAGAAGAACTTGTACCATGTAATAATACTAAGGTATCTCCTGTTCCCTCAATCGTATAATGTACGTTCATACCTAATACTTTAGTATATTGGGAGTGAGGTAATTCATATTTTGCTTTGATCGTTGATACAGGAATATCACTTTTGTAATTAAGTATTATAAATAAGAGTATACCCAATACCATTAGAAGTAATAAAATTCCTAGTTTTTTGAAGAGCTTTTTCATGAGCTTTATTCTCAGAATTAAAACAATTCATCAAGTTAACTTTTTTTTTTGAATAAAAGCAATGCACGCATTGTAAGTTTTTGTACATTTGTGATGAGATATGGACTATTTTAAAATAACAGTTATGTCAAAAACAACAATAGAACCCAATGTAAAGGCTACATTAAAAGAAGAGAAACCCTCTATAAATGGCAGCCATACCAATCGCAAATCATTAAAAGGTGGACTCTTCATTACTGAAGAAAGCAAACCCGAAGATATTTTTGTACCTGAAGAATGGACAGAAGAACAGTTGATGATTAAAGAAATGGTACAAGATTTTTGCTTGAAGGAAATTCACGCTTTGGGTATAGAGAAAGCTGCCATGATGGATGCTGAGAAGGATCTAGATCAGATTGTTGGTATTTTAGAAAAAGCAGCTGATTTAGGGCTATGTGGTTTAGCCATTGATGAAGAATATGGAGGCTTAGGTTTAGATTTTAATACAGGCTTATTATTTGGAGAAGCGATCTCTATAGGTTTTTCATTTGCGACTACTATTGGTGCACAAACCTCGATAGGTTCCTTACCTATTTTGTTTTATGGTACCGAAGCTCAAAAGCAAAAATACCTTCCCAAAATAGCGACCGCCGAATATAAAGCAGCCTATTGTTTGACTGAGCCATCTGCGGGTTCAGATGCCAACTCAGGAAAAACAAAAGCCATACCGAGTGCCGATGGGAAGCACTACATCATGAATGGGCAAAAAATGTGGATCACCAATGGTGGGTTTGCCGACATCTTTATCGTCTTTGCCAAAATTGAAGATGATAAAAATCTCTCGGCATTTATTGTCGAAAAAGCTTTTGGAGGCATTTCAATTGGTAAGGAAGAGAAGAAACTAGGAATCAAAGCCTCTTCCACCGTACAGGTATTTTTCAATGACTGCCCTATTCCAGTCGAAAACCTTTTAGGAGAGCGAGAAGGAGGTTTCAAAATGGCTTTAAATATCCTCAATACAGGACGGATCAAGCTGGCAGCAGGAGCCATTGGAGGGTGTAAGTTTGGCATTGGTCGAGCGGTGCAATACGCCAAAGAGCGCAAGCAATTCAATCAATCAATTGCCGAATTTGGAGCCATTAAATATAAGATAGGAGAGATGGCGACTCGTACTTTTGTTGCGGAGTCGGCGATTTATCGAACAGGGGCGAATATCGACGAAAAGTATGGGGAATTTATGAAAGAAGGCAAAACAAAAGGAGAGGCTATTTTACAAGCTGTCCGAGAGTTTGCCATTGAGTGTGCGATCCTCAAAGTCTATGGCTCAGAGGTAGTAGATTATGTAGTAGATGAGGTGTTACAAATTCATGGAGGAATGGGCTATGCCGTAGAAACGGGGGTAGAAATGGGGTATCGAGATGCCCGTATCACCCGTATTTATGAAGGGACAAACGAAATTAATCGCCTACTTTCGGTAGCTGAATTAGGGCGTCGAGTCTTCAAAACAAAAGAATTAACCCTCGATAGTGCCTACAAAAAATTACCACTTCATTTGCTCAAGCAAAGTTCGCCGATTAAATTTAGTGGCGATGACTCTTTTGCCAAAGAGCGACGTATTGTCAAGAATATCAAGCAGTTATTTTTGGTTTTGATGGGTGCAGCAGGGCGCAAATTTAGAGAAGCATTAGAGCATGAACAAGAAATTGTGATGAATCTTGCCGATATTTTGGCGGAGGCTTATATTTGCGAATCGGCTTTATTGCGGGTCGAAAAATTGGTGAAAGCAGGCAAGGGAAATAAAAAAGAATTGAAGGCTAAAAAACGCATGTTACGTCTCTATTTGTACGAGGCTTTAGATAAGGTACGCAAGTCGGGCAATGACCTGATCATGAGTTATGCCACTGGTGCCGAAAAGCGATTATTATTTTTCTTTATGGGTGTCTTGACCCCAACCTATCATGTTAATCCTAAGAAATTACGTCGCAAAATAGCAGAATACGTGGTCGAACAAGGAGATTATTGTTTTTAATTCACTCAATGCACACATACAAAGTCATCATCATCGGCAGCGGATTCGGAGGAATTACTGCAGCCGTAAATCTGAGCAAACAAGGTATTTCCGATTTTAGGATTTTAGAACGTCGCTCATTTATGGGAGGTACTTGGTGTCAAAATACCTATCCTGGTGCAGCCGTAGATGTTCAATCCCCTTTATACTCCTTATCTTTTGAAAGCTATCCGTGGTCGCAAATGTTTGCGGAGCAAGACGAATTGGAAGATTATACCCATTATGTAATTGCGAAGTATAAAATTAGAAGTAAGACTGACTTATCTACGAATGTAGCACAAATTGAATGGGATGAAAAGGAACAGTTGTGGATCATTAAAATTACGGATGGGAAAGTATATAAAAGCCAATTTGTCATTAATGCATCGGGCCCTTTAAGTACGCCTGTGGTGCCCCCTTTTGAGGGTAAAGAAAGCTTTGAGGGTGTTTCTTTTCATACCAATAATTGGGATCACTCTTTTGATCACAAAGGAAAGAAAGTGGCGATCATTGGAAGTGGAGCAAGTGCGGTACAAGTCATACCCGCTATTGCTGATGAGGTAGAGCAGCTCTATGTATTTCAACGGACACCACACTGGGTATTGCCAAGGCATGATCGTCAATTTTCGCGCTTTCAGCAAAAATTACTAAAGAAAAAATGGGCTTATCAACTTTTGAGGAGTGCGATTTATTGGGGCTTGGAGACGCGAGTGATTGCTTTTAAATATTTTCCTTTTCTTTTAAAAATATTGGCAGAAAGTAAAGCCAAAAGGCATTTGCGAAAACAGGTGGAGGATTCTAGTTTGAGGGAAAAACTAACTCCTGATTTTCGGATTGGATGTAAACGCATTTTGCTTTCCAATACGCTGTATCCTGCTTTGTGTAGAGAGAACGTTACTTTGCTCGATAAATCGAAAGGAATCAAAGAGATAACAGCGCGTGGAATTACAACACTTGATCAACAAGAAATGGAGGTTGATTTGATTGTGTATGCGACGGGTTATGATGCAACAGATGGAATGATTTCTTATCCTGTGATTGGTAAAAATGGACAGACCTTATTGGATGCTTGGTCAGTGTTTCCACGTGCTTATCTAGGAACTGCTCTTCCTAATTTTCCTAACTTTTTTATTGTTACTGGACCCAATACAGGTATTGGACATACTTCGGCTCTTTTCGTGATTGAATCGCAGATGCTCTATATTATTAAAAGCATTGTAGAAACCTTGAAGGGTAACTTTCAATCAATGGAGGTGAAGAAAGAAGCAGAGGAAGACTATACTACTATGATACATAAGGAGATGGAACGAACCGTGTGGCATACGGGTGGTTGCCAGAGTTGGTACAAAAGTAAAAGTGGGAAAGTGATAGCAATGTTTCCAGGCTTTACCTTCACTTATCGTCGATTGGCTAAAGCTTTTAAGCCTAGTCATCATAATTTTTATAGAAATAAAGCATGAAAGATTTTCAAAATAAGGTAGTCGTTATTACTGGTGCAGGGTCTGGAATGGTTGAGTACACCTCCCGAAAAAATTGCGAAACACGTAATTAAGTGTATTAGGCGTAAACGCTCCAAAATTGTGTATGGTAGTAATTCCCTTAAAACGTGGCTCGGTTCCAACTTAGTTCCTCAAAATTGGCTAAATGGCTTGTTGTGGAATGAGTTAAAAAAAGTGGTTGATTTGAAAGAGTATACTACTTTTGTGAAATTCAAAAAATAAGATTTATTTATTTTTTGGAGGTCTCTAGTTGTTCTAATTCTTCTTTAAACCGCCCAATGGCATCGGGTACATGGTTGGCTACTTCAAAAAAGCCTTTCAATTGTTCTTCTGTAAGTCCTTTGGTGAGTGCTTCTTCGAGTTTGAAAACGGCTTTAATTGCTACATTCCTCATCTCCGTTCCTTCTTCAGTTAGGCAGATATATACCTTTCTGCGATCTACTTCATCTTTTTGACGATAGATCAATTTTTTCTGTTCCATTGATTTGAGGATGCGAGATAGGCTATTGGGTTCCATGCCCATGCGTGGTGCTATCTTAGTAACAGGTATTCCGCCTTCTTCGTCGATGGTAAGAAGTACAAAACCCATAGAAAGGGTTCCATCATAGGCGGTTGCCATATTGTTATATAATTTCGCAATTTCAAGCCAAGCAAAACGTAGTTTGTATATGATGAGCCTTTCGGCAATCAGTTGAAAGTTGTCCATATAGAGCGGTTATTGGTCTTTTCGCAAGGGTAAATGTAAGGAGAAAGATTTATTAATTATAACAAAGTGATTAAAGTTTAGACAAATGAAGGTACCAGTAAAAAAGTATTTGAAGATATATAATTTATTACTAGCAATAGGTTGGGGCTTGTTTCTTGTACTCATGATATTTAATGGGATGCAGCTTAGTACTACTAGTCTATTGCTCTTGAATATCTGTCAATTAGCGGCGATTTTAGAGATTTTCCATGCCCTGCGTGGATGGGTAAAATCACCAGTTATGACTACCTTTGCACAGGTTTTTTCAAGGGTATTTGTATTGGTATTAATAAATGTTGTACCTGCTTCGTATTATATTACTTTTTTGGGCTGCAATGGGGTTCAATATGTGGCAATTGCTTGGGGCATTACAGAGATTGTCCGATATGGCTTTTATTATACTAATTTGATAGAAAAGCCTTCTGCTATTCTACTGATACTACGATACACTTTATTTTTGATGTTATATCCCGCAGGTGTCTTTGGAGAGGCATTAGTTATTTTTAGTTACTTGAGTTGGCAAGGATACACTAGTTTGCTAAGTCTAATTATCTTGGGAATCTTTTTATCTTACTTTTATTTCTTCCCAAAAATGTTTAACCATATGTTGGTACAAAGGGAAAAGAAATTATTGGCAAAAAATTAATAAAACACCATGAGCGATTATTTACAAGGAAAGCGATTACAGCAAGTCATAAAATTACTTCGTTTACCTATTCCTACTCCTGTGCCTTTGAAACGACAAAAAGGAGCTATTCTAGAGGGGGAGTTAAAGGGTTATCAGCTATTACTCGGTAAGAGTAGGGGAAGTGGTTTGGCTGCTTCATTAACTACTTGGACAAATGAACAAGGTGTGGAATTAGATACGAGTAGTAAAAAACAAAATGCTTTGATTTGGGATGCTACTGGTGTAGAGACGGTAGAGGATTTGGTGCAAGGATATGATTTTTTTCACGAGCATATTCGCAAAACTATGAAGGGAGGCCGCCTACTAATTATAGGAAGCGCGCCCGATGCAAAAGCTGCTGCGAGTGTGCAGGCAAGTGTGCAAGCATTGGAAGGTTTGAGTAGAGCTTTGGCAAAAGAAACAGGAGGGAAGGGGATTACTTGTCAATTGGTCTTATTAGATCATGGTTTGGTAGATAAAGAAAAGGAGTTAAGGCATAAATTATATCCAGCTCTCCACTTTTTATTATCCAAGCGATCTGCTTTTATTTCTGGGCAGGTATTTCGCATTTCTAAAACGGTAAAGCCTTTAACAAATGTTCCTGTGGCAGGTGCTTTGAAAGATAAGGTGGCTTTGGTGACAGGTGGAGCACAAGGTATTGGAGCGGCTGCGTCTCGCACGCTTGCAAGAGAAGGGGCTACGGTTATTATTTTGGATATTCCATTGGCGGTAGATAAAGCAGTGAAAGTAGCTAAAGAGATTGATGGGAAAACACTTTTGTTGGATATTACAGATGAAGAAACGCCACAAAGGGTTGTCGATTATGTGAAAGAGCATTTTGGAGGGGTGGATATTGTGGTGAATAATGCGGGTATTACTCGTGATCGTACCATTGCCAAAATGTCGAAAGAGTATTGGCGACAGGCTTTGAATGTGAATTTAGATGCTACGATTCGCTTAACAGAGGCTTTAATTACGGATGGCTTGCGTGATCGTGGACGCATTTTAGGTTTGTCTTCCATATCAGGAATTGCAGGTAATTTTGGACAGACGAATTACTCGGCTTCAAAGGCGGGTATGATTGGTTATATGGAGGCTTTGGCGAAGCAATTGGCGAGTCGCCAAATTACAGCAAATGCAATTGCGCCTGGTTTTATTGAAACAAAAATGACGGCTAATTTGCCCTTTTTTGTGAAGGAAGGTGGACGTCGTTTAAGTAACCTAAAACAAGGAGGCTCACCTCAAGATGTGGCGGAGGGGATTTGCTTTTTGGCGAGTCCAGGTGGGGCTGGCGTGACAGGGCAGACTTTGCGAATTTGTGGAGGTAGTATGATTGGGGCGTAGATACAATTAGTGATTGGGTGGTTGGGTGGTTGAGTGGTTGGGTATTGCGTAACGCTAACTCAACAACACAATCCCACAACAACACAACAACTGTCTCGTGAGGGATAGAGGCGGAAGCTTGTCGAAGTAGAAATATAGTGCGGCTTGGACTAGCAGGGCTGACGAAGGAAGACACTGCTAGGACTTTAGCCAAACATATTTTCTACGAGACAACTATTAGCCGAAAGCCCGACCCCATTTTTCTTTTTTCGCCTATTGTTCATGCGTCCACGCATGAACAACAGGCGAAAAAGAAAAATGGGGGCACGTCCAAAAACTTATTCTTTTATAAGCTTCTCAACTATTTTCTGGCCATTTGATTCGAGGTGTAGCATATACAAACCTGTGGGTAGGTGAGCTACATCGAGTATGGTTTGGTGCGTACCTGCATTGAGTGATGGTTGGCTTTGTTGTGCCACTAGGCGACCTGTGATATCAAATACTTGGATTTGGAGTGGTGCCTCTTCACTTGTTTCATAAGAGATAGTGGTAAAATCTTTTGCAGGGTTCGGGCTAAGTCCTATACTTTGTAGTGTATTGGAAGTGCCATCGGAGAACCAAGTATCATCGGTATCAGCTTTGGGCGAATAGAAATCACTTTGTGGATCTTCACATTCATATCCAACTGTTAGGTTTAAGCGAATGGTTTCGCAACTGTTATATTGATCGCAGGCTTGGATACGGATAATTTCTTCTCCTGCGAAGGATGGAAGTGGTGCATAGCGAATACATCCATTTTCAAGGAAGCGAATATAACAAGTGTAGTTGGTACTGATATAATTGATATGAATATCGCCTTCTAGTTGACAAAAATCAGGACAGAAGGTTAGTGATTTCATTGGTTTGATACAGAAATCAGTTTCGACATCCTCACAAGGTTCGTAGGTAACGATAATGTGGATTTCTGCTATGGAACAAGCATTTTGATTATCACAAACTTGATACTCAATTTTGTCTATTCCTGTGAAGTGTTGGTATGGTGTGTAAACCAGCTTGTTTCCAAATTGACTGACTTGCCCATTGGCAGCTTGTCCGAAGGAGGATAGTTGTAGTGGATCATTATCTGGATCGCTATCATTTTTAAGTGGTTCGATAATGACGGCACTTCGATTGTATGAATTAGCTATATCTAAAACGGCAATCGGTGGATTATTATCATTACAGTTTCCAATCCAGATGTTGAGCCAGAATGTTTTACAAGTATTATCATTACAAGCGGTGATCTCTAAGTTTTCTTCTCCACTATAGTCATCATGTGGGGTGTAGGTGAGACATCCACTATTCATACGGATAGTACCATGTTTCAGATTTTCTATATCGGTATACCAATAACGTTCTTCGAAGCATAAATCTGGACAGATTTCGAGTTTGCTATTATCGGAAGTACAAAGATTGTAATAAAGTTGTTCTTCACAAGCTCCACAAGCTCCTTCGCTGTAAGTTATATCTTCACATTCGGCATAGCAACTATTGAAATAGCTAATACCGTTGACTCCACATACTGGATCGAAATTGTCTGGGCAATCACATACTGGTGGACAGTCTTCTTCTTTCCCAATAGTAACCCAATTACTAGCACTACAATGTCCGATGTCTTTGATATAGATTTCATAGTTTCCTTCACTTAAATTACTAAAATATCCTTCGTGTTGGAAGTTGACTCCATCAAGACTATATTGATAAGGAGGGATGCCGCCTACCCCTTTTACAGTTATACTTCCATCGCTCTCATTCTCACAACTGACATCGGTATATTGGTCGATATTTACTTCTAGTAAACTTGGTTGATTGATAGTAAAAGTAAGTTTTTCTTTTACATCTCCAGTGCTATCTCGAAGACGGAAACGGTGATTATTATGATTACACAAATCTGTTTCAAGTCCGGAAGATGCACGCCAAGGGCCATTCATTGGTTTGTATTCGATAGAATAAGGGGCATAACCACCTGTTATATTGAGTTCGATACTTCCATCACATGTTTCATGACAACTAGCATGATCTATAGAGGCTAGGATACAAGGTTCTGCTATAAATACATTGTCTTGTATGCGGGTTAAGCCTGTATTGTTTTTGATAATGTCGGCTAAGGTGGTATTTTTTATTTTTTCTTTTGTAGAATTGGTATGTGTAGGATCATTTTCGTAGTAGTAGTAATCGCCATCTCTTAAGCGTTCAAACTGTTCTCTTAGAATAGCATTGAGTGTTAATCCAACACATTTTCCAGGCACATGATCTTCGGCTAATAATCCAATCCATGCCTCTACGTTGTTGATATCATTATCGTAGGTATGACGAAGTGCATCTTGAAGTACAGGGTCTGTAGTGATGTCTTCAAAATCAATAGGACGGGTATTAGAAGTAAAGTGTTGACGTATTTTTACGTAAGGAGGAAGTCCATGATCTCTACCTCTTTGAATATTAAGAGATGCAAGATCAAGTCCTGGCGCACCAGTACCAGGAGGTCCGAATAAGAAATTACGGAGGTTATCAATAATATATGGATCAGTTTCATTTTGCACTTGAGCAGACAATCCTTTGAGAAAAGGATCAATGTCTAAATGTGCTAAGTGAGTTGGGTTGAAAAAGGCATCAATGAGCGTAAGACTTCCTTCTTCTAACTGATGACATTCATCGTCGATAAGTAGTAGTTCGTCTGTAACCATTGTATGTCCTAAGCGATAAGCAGCCGTTGAAAAAATATTAGAAACATCTGGCTGTATCTTAGGGTTATAACCTGGGTATTTTCGGCAGTTGATTCCTAGTGCTGGCAAAAATTCTTCGTAAGTAATGGCTTGCATCGCACCAATCACGTACTGACGAGCTTTTTGATAAATTTCCTCATCATTGGTCATGCCACCAGCTATAAGCAGGTCACAAATACGGTTATGTTCTCGTACAAACAGCGTATGTAGAGCAGTGAGTCCAGGTTGTTCATTGGCACGGTGATCACCTGCTACAAACATAGGCATCCCAGGTATCATACTCGCCATATGTGGTGCAGTAGGATCAGGAACTCCATCTATCTCTCCATTTAGCGTATTGTAAGGAAGCATATTACCTCTAGAAACTTTAAGCTTTCCATTTACAAAGCTACGGAGGTAGTTTGCTCGGATAATATCTGATCCATAGACATTGGAGCCATCGATCCAAGAGGTAATGATATTAGTTTGTTGGCGATGGTTGTCTATTCCTGTACCTGGATGAATTTGTGAACGATGTAATTCCATGGGAATAGTAAACATCGGATCATCAGGAGGAATAGGGATCACAACTGTTTCTTCTTCTCCTTCGGGAGTAAGGGTAATGTCGTGATCTAAAAATTGTCCCCAAGTAAATACAAAACTACTTAGTTGGTAGGCACTAGGTTTTTTAGATTCTAGCCCACAAATTTTATTACTAATGTATCTAGGGGAAGGAGCATCTTGGCCATTTACATCGTTGTTAATATCTGGAAGTCCGTATTCGGCAGGTAGTTTACGTATCAATTGAATACCTGCAGCCCCCCAAAGGTCATTTCCCGCTTCAATATTGTTGCATGTTCCATCAATTGTACGATAGGTTTCACGCGAGCAATTGTTTAGTTCAAAGGCAAAGTCATTATCTTCTATAGATTCTACTATAGGAGATCTGGTAACATTTCCTCTTCCAGGTAAATTAGGAGAGCTTCCACCAAATAAATGGGTAAAGGCTTGTGTATTGATAGGGGGGTCAATAGGCGTACCTTGCCCGTAAGTGGTTGAATTAATTGCAAATAAAGATAATATGCATAAGGTGCATAGTTTGAAGTATTTCCACTTCAATCTAGGGTTTATGTTCATCTGATTCTTACTTATAGGGTTTGGAAATAGTTAAACTGAGCATAAAAAGGACTAGTAAAGTGTCTATATACTGACCTTTTTAAAAATGGTGAATGGTAAGGGTATACCATTCACCTAGGGTTTAATAAGGGGACATCACTAAGGAAATGGGCTGTCCTCAGCAATAATTTAGTAAGAAGTATTGTGTGATTACATTATTCTAGCTCCTGTAAAGGGAGTAGTAGGAGCTTTCTTGGATTGTTAAAATAGCTTTGATAAGGGGTATTTTTAGAGGCGAGGTTTTAAACCTATTTAAAATAAAGCCAATATGAAAAATGATTACATACGAAATTACTAAAAATTCAGTTAAGGAACGTTATTTTGTTACGTTTGGATGCCTATTTAACAGAAAGCTTGACTAGGGTATTTTGTGTTGATTTGCTTAATGTGTTGATAGATAGTAGCTTGTGAAGTGGATAAAGCTTTGTGTTTAAAATAAATCAAATGTGTAGGCTGCGTTATTTATCTTTTTTGAGTATTGATTACTTGTGCTTCAATTATACCATTTTGTAATTGAATCTCAATGGTTTCTCCAATACTAAGCTCTTCTATTTTTTTGATAGACTGTCCATCTTTTCGGACAATACTAAAGCCACGATCCAAGAGTCGTTCTATTTCTGTCCATTGAAAAACCTGTTGCCAATGATGGATTTGTTGTTTGGCTTTTTGAATTTTGAATTTAGATTGTTGAATTAACTGTTGTTTGGTTTGTTCTAAGATGATTTGTTTTGTTTGTAATTGAAACTGGCTTTGATTGGAAAGTTGTATGCTTATGGTATTCAGTTGATACTGTTCTTTTTGAAGTCGATTTGAAACTTGATGTCGAATATTCAAATATTGATGGGTTAGTTGTTGAAATTGGACTTGAGCGGTTTGGATTTGTTGTTTGGCTAGTTGTTTCAACTGCATTTTTAATAATAAGAGCTGTTGATCTGTTTGTTGGACAATTTGTTTACTTCCATAAAATACCTCATTTTTTAATTGTTGTAAGTGGAGTTTTGCTTGATGTAATTGATATTGGCTATTGTGTTTGATGGTTTCGAATTGCTCTAGTAATTGACTTTCAAAAGTAATGAAAGAGTGTAGAATATATTCAGCTACTGCTGTGGGTGTTTTGAGAGATTGAAAAGCAACCAAGTCAGTTGTTGATTCATCTTGTTGATGTCCAATACCTGTAAGAACAGGAAGGGGGAAGTGAGCGATTGTTTTTCCAATATTATAATTATTAAAATACTGTAAATCTAACTTACTTCCACCACCTCGTATAATAACGACCACATCATAACGTTCTTTATGATGTGCGATTACTTTTAATTGAGTGATCACTTCTTTTTCTACTTGATCCCCCTGCATACTTGCTTGAAAAAGTGTATGATGAATCCGATACCCCCATGGATTCTGTTGTAAGTGTGCCACAAAATCCCCATAGCCTGCAGCCGTAGGCGAAGAAATAACAGCAATTTTTTGGATAACCAGTGGAATTTTCTGCTGTTTGTTGAGGTCTAGTAATGCCTCTTGTTGTAAGCGTTTAATTATTTCTAAACGTTGTGCTTCGAGGCGACCTAGCGTAACAGATGGGTCAATTTCGCTAATATTGAGCTTCATCCCATAGACTTCATGGTAGCTTAACTGACAGCGAAAAAGAACCGTATTTCCTCGTTGCAAAAGGTGATCGGTATCAGTACCATATAAGCGTCGAATGTTCATCATATTGCCATGCCATATGACTGCCTGACTCTTTGCTAGTAGCTGATTACCTGATTTTTCGACCAATTCTAGGTAGGCATGTCCATTTCCAGATGTTTTAATGGTCGTGATTTCTGCCATGACCCAAATACGCTGAACACTAAGTGGATGAAGCTGCTGTTTAACCAGAAGATTTAACTCAGATAAAAGGATATATTTAGGAGTTGATGACATGCTATTTTTTTTAAAAAAGAATGACAATTTAATTACCAAAACAAGGTGAAAGCCGCTAGAGTACTAGTCTAGCTTAAGCTAAGGTAGGCAATAAAATATTACTTTAACGCTTAAAATATAGTTCTTTGTTGGTATGTTGGCAAGTCCAAAATACTTGACCATTGTTTTGGCTTGATGTTTGCACTTTTTGGGCGTTGAGTTTTAACAGTTGGTCACCAAGCTTGTAACCAAATTTTTAGTTTGTTTTGGGACTGTAAAAGTAAACTACATACTTTATATTATCCTACTATCTCCCCTTATATTTTTTGTGAATAGAGAACAATGCCCAAGCAAATAAATTAATGTTGCTCAACTCAAAAACTTGTTATGAAGGCAACTTTTATGCATATCGTAGTTGTTGAAAATCTGAGACTTAGGTTCTGTTTTGCTAGAATGATGATCTTGTGTTTCCTCTTGCTAACTTTAGGAGGAACTCAACTCTCAGCACAGAATCAAGCTCCATTGGCTGATACATTATCTAGGTGTACAGAACCTATTACGCCAATACTCTTATGTTTTGATGCATTTGACCCAGATGGTGATCCTGTAAAAATTACAGACGCTAGTGCCATGTTTGTAGGAAGTTTGAACTTCCCAAATGATACTTGTTTGCGTTATACCGCGCTTCCAGGTTTTTTTGGTGTTGATACCGTCAAAATAGAAGTTTGTGATGATTTGGAACCGCCTGCTTGCGCGACCAACTTAGTTACCATGAATATCGGCTGTGTACCTCCACGTCCTGAAAATGATCTCATTACTATTTCACCTGGTGGAGTAGTCGTAAATGGAGATTTGATGAGCGATGTAAATGGATATACAGGCGTTGATATTGATATTATTGATAATGATGATGGAGTTTGTAATAACGACATCACCATTTCTAGAATAAAGACCGAACCTATGAATGGAGCGGTTAATATAGTTAGTGAACAGGAAATAAGATATACTCCTTCCGAAGATTTTGTCGGGCTAGATTCACTAGTATATGTAACTTGTAACCGTTGTCCACTGTGTGATACGGCAGTAGTTGTATTTAATGTACAACCACGCGAATTAAATTGTAATACAGATATTTACGATTGTGTTAGTCCATTTAATTCTATCGAACTCTGTCCAGAGTTTTGTGATTTTCAAGCCAATGAAATATTTAGTTTAGAAGCAGAAGCCGAACAAGGCTCTGTCAATCTGATTACAGGAAATTGTGCCACTTATGTACCTGATCCTGAATTTACAGGTATTGATATTGTTCGATTTACTGCTTGTAATGCCGTAGGGGTGTGTGAAACAACCAATGCCTTTATTACCGTAGAAGATAACTGTGGATTGACAGCACCAGTGGCACAAGATGATGCCGTCAATACAGAACCAGGATTGGGAATTGCCTTTAATATTTTACAAAATGACTTTGATAGTGATGGAGGTGAAATTAGTATTACAGAAGTAACTGATCCCGTAAATGGACAGTTAGAAGTAAATGAATTAACAGGAGAGGCTATTTATACCCCCGACTTAGGTTTTGTAGGGATTGACTCTTTTCAATATACCATTTGTGATCCTGATGAATTATGTGATAATGCGAAAGTAACGATTACCGTTAGTTCCGATTGTTTTGTAGACAATGAGTACTGTACACAACCTCTTACGCCTGTTAATATTTGTACGCGATTTTGTGGATATACAGGAACAGATACCATTCGTATAGTAGAGGCAACAACTACCTTCAATTGTAGTATTGCTCTATTAAATGATACTTGTTTTCAGTATACCCCTTTACCAGGTTTCTTAGGAATAGATAATGTAACTATTATTGGTTGTGATTCTTTTGGAATATGTGATACCGCTTATGCGGAAGTTGCAACAGGTTGTGTCAATCCAGAAACAACCAATGATTTTGCTACTTTTAGAAATGATGACCTTTCCAATATCAATGTATTAGGAAATGATAGAGAACGATGTGGATATAACTTGGCAGCTATTGTCACAGTTCCTCCCTTACATGGTTCGGCAAACATTAATGAAGATGGTATCTTGAGCTATACACCCGATGCTGGATTTGCTGGTTTAGATACCCTCTTTTACGTGGCATGTAACGATTGTGAAGACATAAAATGTGATACGGCGATGGTGATTGTAGAAGCAGATGCACAAGTAGATCCACCAGGTAATGTCGTCGCAGAAACAGATGTAGTACAAACACCTTTCGATACACCCATAACCATTTCAGTAATAGCCAACGATGTGGCTGAAGAACCCAATGTCAGTATTGACATTTTACCACGTTCTGGAACCGTCGAATTGAATCCAGATGGTAGCATTACCTATACACCCAACGGAGACTTTGTAGGGGTTGATTACTTTGTTTATGAATTGTGTAATAATTTAGGAGAGTGTGATAAAACCGTTGTGAGTGTAACGGTGCTTGCCGAAAATCAAGAGAACTTACCTCCTTTTACCAATACGGATACCGCAGAAGGAGAGCAAGGAAGTCCACTTGTGATAGATGTCTTAACCAATGACAGTGATCCCGAAGGGGGACCACTACGAGTGAATCAAGTAACTGACCCACCAAATGGAGATGTGATCATTAATGATGATGGAACGATCACCTTTACACCTAATCCAAACTTTACAGGAAATACAAGTTTCGAATACCAAGCCTGTGACGAAGAAGGAGTCTGTACAACAGGAGCAGTTGTCGTGGCAGTAGGAGCTGATTTATCGAATAATCCTCCTGAAGCAAGTGATGACACAGGTTCTTATAATGGACAAACGGTATTATTAAATGTATTAGATAACGATAGTGATCCTGATAATGGGGATGAAGTAACAGTGATGTTAATTGCCGCTCCTTTAGGAGGAACAGCCATGTTGGGTAGCTCAGGTAACTTAGAATATATCCCCGATCCAAATTTTGGAGGAACCGATTATTTGGTTTATCAATTATGTGATAATGCCGAACCTCCTCTTTGTGATACCGCCTATGTCACCATTTTTGTAGGTGACAACTCTCTACCACCCACAGCAGTTGTTGATACTGCCTATACCTTTGTTAACAATGATGTCACCATTGATGTACTCTTCAATGATTTTGATGAAGACCACGAAAATAGTGAGCTAGTAGTACAACCTCTAGAAGAAGATCCTGAAAATGGATTAGCAGTCGTACAAGGAGATGGCACTGTTCGGTATATCCCCAATGCAGGTTTCACGGGTACCGATGTATTTATGTATGTCATTTGCGATCCTTTAGGAGGATGTGATAGTACACTCGTATATGTCATTGTGAGTCTACCTGTTGATGCCTCCCCCGATATTGCCTATACAGAAGTAAATACCCCTGTAGAAATAAATGTAACCAATAACGATATTGGCATTGGCTTAGTGATTACCAACTTCCTAGATCCACAAAATGGCACGGTAGATAAATCAGAAGATGGTACACTAATTTATACACCTGATCCTGATTTTGTAGGCACTGATTACTTCTTTTATCAAGTATGTGATATCGCCAATAATTGTGAACTCACCCTAGTCAGTGTTTTAGTGAATCCTACTGGTTCCGAAAATTTACCACCTAATGCCTTCAATGACGTAGCCGCTACCGACCTTAACACTGAGGTGACAATAGATGTGCTTCGAAACGATAGTGATCCAGAAGGCGATGAGTTGGAACCCTCCATTGTACAAGACCCTACAAATGGTTCTGCTATTTTTACCAATGGTATAGTTAGCTATGTTCCTGATGAAGATTTTACAGGCGAAGATGTATTTCGGTACGTTATTTGCGACTCTGAAGATATATGTGATACAGCAACTGTTATTGTAAATGTAGGAAGTGAGGTGCCCACCAATATAGCACCAGAAGCAGTAGATGATAATGTAATTGCTGGACAGAATAGACCAACCATCATTGATGCGACTAACAATGATGAAGATCCAAATGGCAATGATCTTTCTATTATAACCATTACCCCTCCTGCCAACGGGCAAGGAGTGATTTTAGAGAGTGGAGAAATACAATACACCCCCAATACCAATTACTTAGGAATAGATAATATGGTATACGTGGTTTGTGATAATGGAAATCCCATTTTGTGTGATACAGCCTATGTGTCAATTACGGTCTTAGAGCAGCCAGACGATACAGATATTTACGTAGAGACCCCTGAAGATAGAGATATTGATATCTGTTTAGAGAACTTTTTAGTAGTCGATTTCCCCATAGACACAATTGTAATATATACACTACCCCCAAATGGATCTCCATACTTTACAAACAGATCCGACTCTTGTGTTTCTTATTCTCCTGATGACGATTTTACTGGGCTTGATGAAATGATCGTAGGTGCTTGTAGCCCTACCGGTGAGTGCGATTCGGTGCGTATAACCATCAATGTACTTGAAAATGTGGATGCGCCAAGAGCCATCAACGATTCAGATACAACAGCCATAGCCGTTCCTATACTTATTGATGTACTCGCTAATGATAGTGACCCTGATGGTGATCCCATCATCATTGCCACAGCAAGCGATCCACCCAATGGAGAACGTTCCATTTCAGCCGACGGAATAACCTATATTCCCGACCCCGGATTCATCGGTCTAGATAGTTTTACCTACACCATTTCCGATCCCAATGGAACCACCGATTTAGCATGGGTCTATATCTTTGTTAACCCCATCGGGCAGGATTTCCTAAATGCAGTGAGTGATTTAGATACCACCAATATTGATGACCCCATTGATATAATGGTACTCGAAAATGACTTCTTCCCAGAAGGAGAACCACTGACCATCAATATTACAGAACAACCAGTTAATGGTACCCTAGAAATTCAAGATAGTAGCATTATATATACCCCAAGTAGTGGAATTTCAGGCGTCGATAATTTCGTCTACGAAATATGCCTAGAAGACAGTACTTGCAACGATGCTACCGTAACGATACTAATATTAAACGAACTCAGTTCTTCCTGTGAAATAGGTATTCCAAGTGGAATATCACCCAATGGAGATGGAGTCAATGACTTCCTCAATATTCGAGGCGCAGATTGCTATCCAGGAGCTTCCTTAATGATTTTCAACCGTTGGGGAGACCGAGTATACGAAGTAGAAAACTACTCATCCGCATATGCCTGGGGAGGTGTATGGGGGAAAAATGGAGACGCTGTTCCTGAAGGTACTTATTTCTATGTATTAGATTTAAATACAGGTGACCAAAACGATATTTACAAAGGCTATGTCACCTTAAGAAGGTAAGCCTAATATCAATCTAAATAGAAAAATAAATAATTTTATTATTCATAACCTATTGTTCTTAGATATATTACTAAAAAAAACCCTGTAAACCCTTGAAAGTACCCCTATACTTTCAACCCTCTTACATGTTTTTCTCAGTACCCTCATTTCGGTGGGGGGCTGAGATTTAAAGCTGGTAAAAAAAGACCCTAGATTAGGTGAAAAGCCACTTAACTTAGTTCATTTAAGATTAGCGATTTGCCCTCGTTTGTACATCGTATAAACTAAACTAATTAAGAATTAAGAGTTGGTGCTTTTCATAATTACATGTTTTTCTCAGTGCCCTCGCCTTGTGCGAGGGGCTGAGTTTTTTTAATCATTACTAAACTAATTAAGAATTAAGAGTTGGTGCTTTTCATAATTACATGTTTTTCTCAGTGCCCTCGCCTTGTGCGAGGGGCTGAGTTTTTTTAAGTACCATCAACATGGCAGATTTCGAACAAGAGCCGTCCAATAGCGTGTATGCTTACTTAAAATCTGATATGTTTTGAAGAAGTATCAAAATACAAACAACAAAACAACTTTTAAATTAAGAGTTGGTGCTTTTCATAATTACATGTTTTTCTCAGTGCCTCCACCTTGTGTGGAGGGCTGAGTTTTTTTTTGCCTAATTTTCTGGGCGTGCCCAAAATGGAGGGATTGTGGTACTGTGGGATTGAGTAATGTATATTACAACTTTTTATTTGGGCGTGCCCTTCCGCAGGTCTTTCGGGAAATAATGGGTTTAATCAAAGTAAGGTGTACCACTAACCCATTCCCTCAATCCCACATTCCCTCAATCCCTTGCTCCAGGTCGGGCTTTCGGCTAATATGTAGCTACTCGCACAGGCTTCGGCATAGTCGTCCCTTGTCTTCGCTCACACCGCTCAGCCTGCGGCACTCCTTGCCTCAGACCTATGCTCCTCACGCTACATTCCGCCTCTATCCCTCACGCAAAAACAATGAGTGAATTAATGAATGAGCGAATGACTGAATGGGCGTTACGCTGAAATACAAAATAAATAGATACAGCCCCGAAGGTGGCGACACGATTATAGAAAAAACGGAATCATTTTTTCAAAGCCCCGAAGGTGGCGACATGATTTTTTACATGAAAGAATCCTATACATCTAAAATTTATACGAACAATGTCGCCACCTTCAGGGCTTTTTTGATAGGGAAAATCCCCTATCTACAATAATGTCATCCCTTCGGGATTCAAATCAGCCTCTTATTAAGTGTACTATCCTTGTTGGGGCAATGCCTTGTGCTTGCCCTATTTCATATAAAGGAGCTTTAGAGGTGAGTTCATAATTGATAAAACGTCCCATCATCCCACCATAAAACGTTCCACCGTTCCACCGTTTAACCGTTCCATCGTTTAACCATTCCACCCTTCAACCGTTCAACCGTAAATCGTTCAACTGTTCAATCGTAAATCGTTCAACCGTTCCACCGTTCAATCGTCACCAAAAAACTTGCCCACCTACCCAAAATATATTAAATTGTGTATCATTTAATATACTCAAAAGCCAAAAGCCCTACTCGTGAATGCCGACACCTTCTACCAACAAGCCAAACAAGCCCGACGAAACAAAGACTATGAAATTGCCAAAACCAACTACCAAAAAGCGATTGAACTAAATCCTCATTTTGTATATGCATGGACAGGTCTAGGACGAACACTACAGCTATTAAAGGAGTATGAGGCAGCCATAAATGCTTACCAACAAGCCATTGACTTAGAAGCCCATCTCCCACAAAAAAACTTTTATATAGCGGGTATTGACTACGAAAAAGATGAAACCATTGATAAAGCAGAGTTATATGCTTATCCCTGGCATGGAATAGGGATTGTTTATGAAGAGTTAAAAGATTATGAAGCGGCAATAAAATGCTATAAGCAATCAACTGCATTAGATATGAATTTTGCTTATCCGTATAATGGATTAGGGATTGTTTATAAAGAGTTAACAGATTATCAAGCGGCAATAAAGTGCTATAAACAATCAATTGCATTAGATGAAAATTATGCTTATCCGTGGAATAATTTAGGGATTATTTATAAAGAGTTAACAGATTATGAAGCGGCGATAAAATGCTATGAACAAGCGATTGCATTAGATGCAAATAATGCTTATCCGTGGAATGGTTTAGGGAATGTTTATGATGATTTAAAGGATTATGACGAGGCAAAAAAATGCTATAAACAATCAATTGCATTAGATGAAAATT
>JAHDHP010000406.1 GCA_020631245.1 Bacteroidota bacterium
ATGCGCAAGGGATAGTAGCGGTAGCTTGGTGAAATAGACAGGTAGTGAGGCTACGACTGGCAGGGCTGACGAAGGAAGACACTGCTAGGCGTATGAGCCGAACACCTTGTATATGAGCCAACTACAAGCGAATAGCCCGACCCCATTTTTTTCATTTTGCCTGAAGTTCTTTCGAAGATGCGGGAACGGGCAAAATGAAAAAAATGGGGATGCGCCCAAGAGAAATCATGAGTGGCTCAGTGAGTGACTATAACCAAAAATTTGCGCAACTTATTTTTACACTTCTACTTCGTGAATTAAGACCCTCACAATATCGGTGGGATTATAGGAGCAAGCGATCAGTTCTTTTTTATGTAGATAATCTAAGCAAGTATTGGGAGCGATATTGCCCTCCGCTGCTGTAAATTGAATAATGGTAGAAAGGTCTGAAATCTGCCCATAATTATATAAATAGTACTTATTTGCTAGTAGATCATATTCAATAAGATAAGAATAATGGGAACAAAAACAAATAATGATCATTGGCGAAAGTACGAAATCGTTTAGTTTGAGTTCCATATAACCTCGATCATAAAGCGGATAATTATATCTTTGATGCCTCAATCCTTCCTGCGCTAGTAAACGCTCCATTTCATGGAGTTTGTTTTGCAATTTAATGGCAGGTAATTCCTCCACATTTAGCTGTTCATAGGGTTTCCAGGTATTACTCCATAAATCGTAAAAATCGGTTTCTCCAATACGTAGTTTATAATCGAAGGCATCGTATCCTTCTACCACATAGCCGGGATAATAAAATTTGCGTTTTGTTCGGATGCCAAATTCTATTTCGAGGAGCATGGTGTAAAAACCTAAGCTATGTTTGTGATAATCGGGGTCGAATAATCCCATAATACTCGCCATACTTTCATCTCCTAGATCAAAAAAACTAAGTGCTACTAAACGATCACCATCATAAACGAGGGTTTCCATTGTGTCATAAATATTGTCACTGTGTTTATCTAGTAAGGATTCTTTGAGGGTGCCAGAAACATATCCTTCAAAGCGCGTTCGGTGTTTTTGGTATAAGGCTTCTTTCTCGGCATCAAAGCGCGCTTTTCGGGTGACAATACTAAATTGAGAGCCGTTTTTTCGAAGGAGTTTACGGAGTCCTTTTCGGAAGGTATAATTGGTAAGGTCAAGTCTAATCCAAACGGGTGTATAAACTTGACCTTTGAAAAAAATATAATGGCAAGTAAAAATCATTTGCCCCATTCGAAACCACCCTTTTGCTAAATAATCGTCCAAGCTTCTGGGACTTAACAAATAAGGATAATGCATTTCGCTAAACATGCTGGCTATTCTGCTAGATTTGGCACTACAATATAGTAGATTTTGTTATGACAGCAAGACCACCTCATTTGTCACACCTTTTGCCAATTGTCTTGCTTTTTGGTCAGCAATTCGTATGGCTTCTACTTGGCGGTATTGTATAGCGAGCGAAAGTACAATATTAATAGCGGTTATTAAAGCGATACGATGTCCGACACTCACATATACAGGTTTCACCTCATTTTGTGTACATAGTACCGCACCTACCTCTTCTCCATCTTGCCATACTAATGTATAAGCTCCTCTGGTAGTTGGTTTTTCTACGTCGTATTTTAGGAGGGTACGTTTGGCACAACCAATGGCAGGGATACCTAATTCTACTCCTAGCCAAGCCGCCAAGCCTAGTCGGCGTGGATGTGCGATCCCGTGTCCATCAATGATTAATAGATTGGGGTAAAAGTCGGTTTCGGCTATAATTTTTTCGATCACCTGTTTCAAAAGTGGGCCTTCTCGAAAAGCGAAAAAACCAGGCACATATTCGACCTCTACTGGCAGTGTTTGTACAAAAACTTCTGAAATATGCTCATTAAAATCTTTTACAACAACAGCAATATGTGCTAAATCACCTTCATATTGAATATCCATTGTGAAATAAAGATCATCACCTTGCGGCATATAGCCTTCGCCCGTAGTGCATATTTCTACTTGTTGCGCCATTTCTAGCTGAAGTTGACGCAGTTGTTCTTGTTCCATAGCATTTTTTTTACAAATTTGACATTGATCGGATAGTGCTTTCCATATATTTATGGAAGTTTAGTAAAGAGGAAAGGATAACTTCCTCATTTTATAATTTATAACTCCCAGACATGAAGTCCAAAACAACAACCGTTTTTCTACTGTTTTTAGTTCTCTTTACGAGTACTTTTGCGTCAAATAAAGAGGCACTAGTGATTGAAAGTAAGGTAGAAGCAGTTACGATTTATTTAGATGGTGCAGAAATAACCCGTACTGCAAGTGCGAAGCTAGAAAAAGGCACCCATAAAATTGTAGTAGAAGGCTTGTCGCCTTATGTCTTAGAAAACAGTGTACAGGTAAGTGGTTCTTCATCGGCGCGTATCCTATCTGTTTTATTTGAAGATTACGAACATGAATTTAAGGGGGATGCCAATTATCTGTTGCTGCGCGATTCTATCGAACTATTCAAAGATCGCTTGACTGGTTTAAAAGATGAATTAGATGCTTATGAACAGGAAAAGGCTTTGCTTTTGGCTAATCAGAAACTGGTGGGACAGCACGATAACCTAACGATGAATGAGTTGAAAGAAGCGGCCGATTTTTATCGACAACGCATCTTAGAGGTCAATAAACTCATTTCGGACAATAAGCGAAGAACTAGAGAAGCAACTAAGGTTAATCAGGGGCTTTATAAACGAAGTGAACTGCCTGCTCCTGAAGATAAGTTGAAAGCCATTGTACAGGTAAAAGTATTGCAAAGTGGTACTACTGATTTTACTTTGCGTTATTTGGTTCGTGGAACTGCTTGGACACCTACTTATACGCTTCGTGCGGAAAGTATTGAGGAGGATATAAAATTGGATTATCAAGCTGTTGTGTTTAATAATACAGAGACCGATTGGGGCAATATTCCACTCAAATTATCTACTGCGAATCCTACGGTAGATGCTAGTCGTCCACAATTAAATGCGTGGGTACTTAATTATGAACGGATACATGGAGGAGAAGGAGGTTTGAAAGATTATAAAATGGAAAAGGAAAAAACGGCAGAATATGACGACTATGTAGAAGAAATAGAAGCAGAGCCAGTACCACCTTCCGATAACATGACTATGCAGGTGAATGAGTTAAATGCGGAGTTTGTTACGGAAGATGCGTACCATATTTTAGCAGATGGCTCCCCTCATGTGATTGATTTATTGAGCTATGATCTGAAGGCTAGTTTTATTCATTATAGTATTCCCAAAATCAAGCAAAAGGTATATCTAGTTGCGCAAATTCATGACTGGCAAGATCTTGAGTTATTGGATGGGCCAATGAATCTTTATTATCAGAATACTTATATTGGTAAGTCGTCTATTAATACGGCTGTTGTGGAGGATACGCTTGATTTATCCTTGGGTATTGACCAGCAGATTGATATATTTAGAAGTAAATTGAAGAATAAAAGTGGTAAGAAGTTTTTAGGGAGTAATGTGCGAGAGGAATTTGTGTATGAAATAGTGGTTAAAAATAATCAAAAAGAGGCAGTTGATCTCGAAATTATTGATCAACTGCCTATTTCCAATGAGAAGGATATTCAGATTATTGTAAATGAATTGAGTGGTGCTAAACGGGACGAATTGAGTGGCAAGTTGACTTGGGAGTTTTCATTGGCTCCTAAGCAAGAGAAAAAGTTACTGTTAGGTTTTACGGTTAAATATCCCAAAGGAAAGCAACTTCAGATTAATCGGAATATGCGCCAAATAAGAACACCTCGTTATTTTCATCCCTAAGTAAAGAAGAATAAATAACTAAGGCCATAATGCTGACTATCTTGTCGCTAT
>JAHDHP010000407.1 GCA_020631245.1 Bacteroidota bacterium
TAACTATTTTTATAGTTTTTTAACTAAATAGATAGTTTTGTTTGTTAAAACCTTCTTATTTTTGTGGTGTACTACTAGATAGTTTACCCATAAAATTAAAAATAAATGCGCAAGGTTTTATTTGTTTTAGCAGTTGTTTTATTAGGAACAACTAGTATGACTTTGTTTATTGGCTTCACTCAACCTGAATTTGAAGAGGCTTCTAGGACTCCCTCCCAAAAAATACTCGGTACTTGGTTAGGTACCTTCTTTAATAAATACTATTACATTTCGAATCATACTTTATTTCACTTCAAAGAAGATGGAATGGTAGATGTCCGCGCATTTAATGGTTTGAGTATGGATACAACTTGTCGCTGGGAAGTAAAGGACGATAAACTTTATATAGATACCATAGCCTATGATATTGATTTGTTAAATGTGGAGGAATTAGGCTTAACAAATTCATCTGTACCTACTGATAAACGCAAGTATTATTATCGAGCAGCAAAACGGCCAAAAGAGGTAAAAAATCTTCCTGAAATAGAGTCAATAGAAACGATATTGGATGGAAAAACGTGGATGGATCGAGAGCAGGTGAAAGGTGGATTTTATCACTTGGATTATTGGCAATTAGAGGGAGCGCAAATTCATTTACAACGTTACTATTATCGCGATGAAAAATTTCTATTTGCGGAGAAGGAGACTTATTGTTATGAAATTCAGGATCATAATGGGTATTTGTTTTTTGTAAGGACTGCTTATCAAGGTGATTCTTGTAATATAAGGAATATGGATGTACGACAGATCACTAATGTAGGTAGGAAATCATTTACCTTATATAAAAACGATAACCCTTTCACCTTTTTTGATAACACCGTTCGAGAAAAAGCTTTTACCACTTATCAAGCTAGTGAATTGCCTCCTATTGATCTCGTTCCCAGCCCAGATTTTAACTTATGTAATCAAGAGATACTTAGTGAGTATTATCGTTTTGATACGGATTATAAAGGGGGGCAAAAGGGAGTTAATCGCTTTGTGTTGGAGCGGTATAAAAAGCCTGCTAACTCGGAGGATCAAAATGGCTATTTCCAAGTCCGTTTTACCATCAATTGTAATGGGGAAACAGGGCACTTTACTGCCAAAGAATGTGATCTAGCCTATCAGCCTTATACGTTTGATTCGCGTATTAGTGAGCAACTTCTTGAGTTGGTGCGCGATTTACCTGATTGGATTCCTGGGGTACATCCGCATTATAATTCGAATGTTGATACGTATCGGCATATTGCGTTTCGGATAGAGCAGGGAGAAGTGGTGGAGGTGGTACCTTGATTAATGAGTGAATGAGTGATTGAGTGAGTGAGTGAATGTAGCGTAACGCCTATTCAGTCAATCGCACATTCACTCATTCACTCATTGTCTTCGCGTGAGGGATAGCAGTGGTAGCTTGACGAAACAGCCGCTTTTGTGAGGCAATGACTAGCAGGGCTGACAGCGGAAGACACTGCTAGGAGTATGCTGAACTAGCGGGTGTGAGACAACTACAAACGGATAGCCCGACCTGTAATAGTTGTTGAGTGGTTGGGTGACTGAGTTGTTGAGTTGACGATATAACACAACAACCCAAGCACTCAACAACTATGAAAGGGCACGCCCAAATATTTTGCTATATGAATTACTGCATAAAATATTGCTTCCTTATCTTGTTTAACTTTTTTTCAATGGCTTCTTATGCAACAATGCCTATAGAACCAAGAAGCGGAACGAGTCAGACAACCATTTTCAACCAATTTGTAAATGTAGAGGACGAGCAAATTACAGTTTCTCCATCTGGAAGGTTAGAGAGTGCCCAAATAAAAAGGAGGTTTACTGTTTTCTGTGAAAAAGAGATTGACATTCCTTTGGTAATCATTAATGAAGGGGTTACGGAATTAAGGCTAATTATTGATGCTGTGGAAGTGAAGCCAACATTGATTCCAGCAGATTCCTCTTGGGTTTTGGCTATGGAACAGCATCAATTTAATGATACGTTGTTTACGGCTCAATTAAAACATTATTTATTAGACAAACGGGGTGGTATCAAGCGTAGTCATTCCTATTACGCGCCACTACATGTTCCCGAATTTAAGCTAAATCGAGGAATGCATATCATCGAAATAGGGTACACAAGATTGAGTAGAGAAATAGATCATCGTACAATAAGGAGGCTAAATGGCAATGAAATTACGATTGATTATACGATTGGATCAAAAGAAAGTCTTATAACACTTGTTGAGAGAGCTACTTATAATAAGAGCTTAATTGTTAATAAGGAAATACAGAAGGTTCATTTGAGATCCGAAGACCAAAAATATATTGAATATGAAGTACATTCAATCAAATACTTTCCATATACAAATATACTAGAAAGGCTTATTCTTTTCTTTGGTGAAGCTCCTCTATCTCTATGTGCTTTTATGCTTTGCTCCTTACTAAAAATGGGTAGTCTTATAAAATCTAGAGTGAAAGGGCAATTTAAGGAGGAGCATTTACTTTCCTTAATGTTGTTACCAATTATATTCTGTTTCGGTGTTTATATGTTTACGACTTTTTTCTTGGGTGTGGCTATTGGTGGACAGTTTTATGATCAAGTAGGTATGAATATATTTATACATATTTTTTGGTTTATCGTCATCCTCATCACTTATCCCATTTTTGTGTGGCTGTTTGATCTAATTGTAAAATTCATTCTTAAAATTCAAAACTCATGAAGTATTTAATTTCTTGTTGTTTGCTGCTGTTGGTGATCTTAGGATTAACTATTTGTCTGAAACGGGCAGAAGCAGTGAAAAAGGAAGATCCATTTACGACATTGTCATTGGAGGATCGACAAAAATTAGCAGTAGTATATCACGATTCGGCAAAGTATTTTCGGCAGGGAGGAGAGATGAATGAGGCATTTCGAGATACAGCGATTATGTTGGATGCGAATAATGCGGAGATTTTGTTTGAGGAATCGGTGTGGAAGTTGAAAACGGGTAATTATGTGGAGCAAATGAAATATTTGAATAAGGCAGTGGAGCTAAGTCCAATTGATCATTTGGGCTATCGAGGGCATTTTAAATTGGTATTATTACGAGATTATAGAGGAGCGATTCGCGACTTGGAACGTTTGGATTCGTTGACACCTGGTGTGGTAGATTATGCTTGGGCAGAGCATGCGCGGTATCAAATTGGATTGGCGAAAAAACAGTTAGGAGATTATGAGGGGGCGATTGTGGAAATTGATCGGTACATTGCTGATATTACGGCAGAACAGGGCGAAGATTGGGCGGATGTATATGCGTTTATGTATCGCGGTATTTGTAATCGGGAGCTTGGAAATAAGGAGGAGGCAATGAAGGATATGGAGAAGATGATTCATTATTGTGAAAGTTGTCCAGAGGCTTATTATTGGAAAGGAATTTTATTGGTGGATAGGGGAGAGCAGACGGCAGCGTGTCGAATGTTTCAAAAGGCTTGGGATTTACGAGGACAAATAAAAACAGATGCATATCATGAGTTGTTTGATGAACTTCATAAAGATGATATAAATAAGAAAATAGATCAATATTGTGTAGGAATGGATTAAGTTGGGTGTTTTGTTGATGAAAAATGCTTTTTTGTTGGTAAAAGTCGTTTATTTGTAAAAATACTGGTTTTGCTACTAGTATTTAAGCAATTGCTCTACGATATCACTAACTCTTCAACAAAGCTCATGACTGCCATCCTTCTCTTTATCGTACTGCATTGGTACTTGTCTTTATTTATTCAAACCTTTTTTCATCATCGTTACGCTGCTCACCGACAATTTTCGATGTCACCTTTTTGGGAGCGTTTCTTTT
>JAHDHP010000408.1 GCA_020631245.1 Bacteroidota bacterium
GAGGATGAGGATTTAGAGGATGAGGATTTGGAGTAAGGTATTGAATTGTATAATGAATGCGCAAGGGATAGTAGTGGTAGATTGGTGCGGTAGCGGACTGGTGAAGCAAGGACTAGTGGGGCTGACAGCGGAAGACACCACTAGGACTATGCTGAACAGATCGCTATAAGCCAACTACAAACGGATAGCCCGACCCCCATTTTCGCTATTAATTCAACTCAAAGGATATGAATTAATAGCGAAAATGGGGGATGCGTCCTGATAGAAATAATATTAAATAGACCAAAGAACCTTTATTAGGCAATGAAAAAACAGGTAGTTAAATCTAGGAAAACAGGTGCAGTAAGTAAATTTTTGGAAAGTCATTTTCGGCACTTTAATGCAGCTAGTTTATTAGATGCTGCAAAAGGATATGAAGAGCATTTGTTGGAGGGTGGAAAAATGATGATTACATTGGCAGGAGCTATGTCAACTGCAGAAATAGGCAGATCGTTGGCAGAGCTAATTCGCCAAAATAAGGTGCATATTATTTGTTGTACTGGAGCCAATTTGGAAGAAGACTTATTTAATCTTGTTGCCCATGATCATTACAAGCGGATTCCTAATTATAGAGATTTGAGTCCGGAGGATGAACTGGAACTTTTGGATTTAGGATATAATCGAGTTACGGATACATGTATTCCAGAAATGCAGGCGATGCGTAAAGTAGAGAAAGCGATTCAGAAGTTATGGGCTAGAGCGATGGAACGAGGAGATGCTTATTTTCCACATCAGTATTTTTATCAGTTGTTACGAGAGGGTACTTTGGAATATACGTATCAAATAGAGCAGCGAGACTCTTGGTTATTAGCTGCTTGTAAAAAGAATATTCCGATTATTGTGCCAGGTTGGGAAGACTCTACAATTGGGAATATGTTTACGGCTTATTGTATGGTAGAGGAATGTTCAACTGCTGTGATGAGGGGAGGTATTGAATATATGATGTTTCTGGCAGATTGGTATCAGCGAAATAGTTCACAGGTAGGTGTAGGGATGTTTCAGATTGGTGGAGGTATTGCGGGCGATTTCCCAATATGTGTAGTGCCAATGTTACATCAGGATTTGGAATTAGAGGAGATAAAATGTTGGGGGTATTTTTGTCAAATTTCGGATTCTACGACGAGTTATGGTTCTTATTCTGGTGCTGTGCCTAATGAAAAGATTACTTGGGGGAAATTGGAGATAAATACTCCGCGTTTTGTAATTGAGTCGGACGCGACTATCGTTGCTCCACTTATTTTTGCTTATATACTAGATTGGTGATCGTATATAGATATATAAACTTTGTTCTCTTGTTTGAAACCAAATATTAAATAGGGTATTGTGACAACAAATGCTATACAACAGTATTCTGATGAGGAGTTGATTATACAATTTCTGCAAACAGGTGAAAGTACTTATTTTGGCGTATTATATCAACGATATTATACAAAGGTTTTTACTCATTGCTTTGCATTTACTTATCGTAAAGATAGAGCAACAGCTGAAGACTTAACACAACAAGTATTTTTAAAGGTGTTAGAGAAGCTATCTGCTTATAGAGGTCATGCTAGTTTTTCGACATGGCTATTTGTTATTACTAGAAATACTTGTATTGATTATTCAAGGGTAAGAATGAATCCTTTGTTGGCAACTTCGGAGATAAAAAAGTCCTATGTGAATGATCATTCGGAAGAGGAGGAGCGAGATGTTGATGCAGATTATCAGGAGCTTATAAGTTGTATTTATCAACTTGAGGAAGAAGAAAAGGAAATGATGATAGCCAAATATATTGATAATTGTTCGATTAAGGAGTTGGCTGGTAAATATCGTTTGAGTGAAAGTGCATTAAAGATGAGGTTAATGAGAATTAGAAGGCGATTGAGTAGAAAACGAGAGCGAAAGAAGTTAAGGCATGTGAGCTAGATTTAATCAAAAGGATGTCTTTACATAATATCTTTTGTCTATTCCAACTATAATTTCCAGTGTTTGTCTGTTGGGAATTTATATAGACATTATTGGCAAGGAAGAGATAAGTTCTCTTCCTTTTCTTTTTATCTTTGTTGCCCAAAATTAAGTAGATAATCAATGATTAAAAACACCTACTTTGACCTCATTGATCAAAGTTATTACTTCCCACAAGAAGGCTTCGATCTTAGAGAAGGATACTTATGTTTTCATGGTATTTCGCTTAAATATCTGATTGAAAAATATGGTACCCCTTTTAAGTTGCTATACCTACCCCGTATTGGTGAGCAAATAAAAAAAGCGCGCAATTTATTTAATCGGGCTATCCGCAAAAATAACTATCAAGGAAAGTACCACTATGCCTATTGTACGAAGTGTTGCCATTTTTCGGATGTGATTAGAACCGCTCTTAAAGAGGGCGTGCATATAGAGACCTCCTCGTCATTTGATATAGATATTTTATTCAATTTGTATCAGGAAGGGATATTAGAAAAGAGTAACATCATCATTCATAATGGTTACAAAACCGATGATTATCTAGCTAAGATTATTCGTCTAAATCAATTAGGCTTTAAAAACTCTATTTTGGTGCTTGACTCTAAGTCAGAGATAAAACGGGTCAAAGCTTTTGCACAAAATTATCAAGGGGTGCTGAAGGTGGGTATTCGAATGGCTATTGATGAAGAACCACAATCTTCTTATTATACGTCTCGTTTGGGTATTCGATCTACTGAACTGGTTGATTTTTACAAAGAACAAATTGAACCAGACCCGCAGCTATCGCTCAAAATGATGCATTTTTTTATTGATTCGGGTATTAAGGATACAATGTATTATTGGGGGGAGTTTCAGAAAGCGATGAAGTTATTTGTACAATTAAAAGAAGTTTGTCCGACGATCAAGGCGATTAATTTAGGAGGAGGATTTCCTATTCGTAACAATCTGGGTTTTTCGTATAACTATGAAAGTATTATCAACGATTTGGTAAGTAATATTAAGGCGGCTTGTTTAGAATCGAATGTTGAGGAGCCAGATATTTTTACAGAATTTGGTAAATATACGGTCGGAGAGAGTGGAGCCATTATTTTTTCGGTTTTAGAGCAGAAGCAACAAAATGACGCCGAAAAATGGTATATCGTGGATAATAGTTTGATGAATACGATTCCTGATGCGTGGTCGATTTTTGAGAAGTTTATTTTACTACCCATCAATAAGTGGGAGAATGAATATGCAAAGGTGAATATTGGAGGTATTAGTTGTGATCATTCGGATTACTACAACTCTGAAGATATGAACCAACAGATTGTATTGCCTGTCTACGAAAATGAGGATGAGGAGCCGCTTTATATTGGTTTTTTTCATACAGGAGCTTACCAAGATTCAATTAGTGGCTATGGAGGAATTAAGCATTGTTTGATTCCTGCCCCTAAGTTGATTATTATTGATCGTGATGAGAAGGGCCATTTTGTGGATCGAGTATATCGCAATGAGCAAACAGTGGAGGAGATGTTGACGATTTTGGGGTATAAGACGATTGAACGATTGAACGATTGAATAAGAAATGTGCAATGTGTGATGAAAAACGATGGAACGATGGAACGATGAACGTTGGGGCGCAAGATTTTGCGCCTCGCGCCAGAACGATCAATCGTTGGACGTTTAATCGTCAATCGTTCCATCGTCTACCGCGTTACACCTTTGCAAAAACAATACATTTTATCATAAGACATGCATAATGTGAAATGAAAGGACAATCAGCCAGAGGCTGAAACTTGTCAATATAACCACCAGCGATGACGCTGGCGG
>JAHDHP010000409.1 GCA_020631245.1 Bacteroidota bacterium
TAATGGAAATAGTATTTTATCTTGTTGTTATACTTTTTTTGAGTATATTGGTATATGTTTATGTGCCAATAGGCTTGTGGTTCTCCGCAAGAATGTCGGGAGTTTCTATTCCACTAGGGCAACTGACAGTAATGCGTTTTCGACGAGTGCCCGCTACGCTTATTGTAAATAATATGGTGGCAGCAACTAGTGCAGGACTGGATTTGAATTGGGAAGATTTAGAAACCCATTATTTAGCAGGAGGAGATGTGACAAAGGTGGTGAAAGCCTTGATCGTCGCACATAAAGCAAATATTGAAATGACTGTCAAAACAGCAACAGCTATTGACCTCGCTGGTCGTGATGTAACAGGCAGAGGAAGTAGCTGATAAACTAAAGACTTGGTACTCTTTGAAAAAGGCAACAAGTCTAATCTCAAATTTAAAGTATGGAATTATTAGTTATCCTTATTCTCTTTATCGTATTTCTGATTGTTTTGGCCTATTATGTGCCAATTGGTCTGTGGCTTTCGGCACGCGTATCGGGAGTTAAAATTTCATTGTTACAATTGGTGTTGATGCGTATTCGTAAGGTGCCGCCTCATATTATCGTCAATGGGATGATTAATGCCACCAAAGCGGGTTTGAACTTAAAGCGAGATGAGTTGGAAGCGCATTTACTGGCGGGTGGAAATGTACCACAGGTAATCAATGCCTTGATTTCGGCGGATAAAGCAAATATTGATTTGGATTTTAAACTAGCAACAGCTATTGACCTTGCTGGTCGTGATGTATTTGATGCAGTACAAACGTCGGTAAATCCGAAGGTAATTAATACGCCTTCTGTATCGGCAGTGGCAAAAGATGGTATTCAGTTGATTGTGAATGCGAGGGTGACAGTGAAAGCAAATATCAAACAGTTGGTTGGGGGTGCTGGTGAAGATACGATTATTGCAAGGGTTGGTGAAGGTATTGTAAGTTCGATTGGTTCGACGGTAACTCACTCTAAAGTACTTGAAAATCCAGATTCTATTTCTAAACTGGTATTGGCAAAAGGACTTGATTCAGGAACGGCATTTAAAATATTGTCGATTGATATTGCCGATGTAGATGTGGGTAAAAATATTGGAGCATCACTGCAAATTGATCAAGCAAACGCAGATAAAAATATCGCACAAGCCGAAGCGGAAAAACGACGGGCAATGGCGATTGCAGAAGAGCAGGAAATGAAGGCAAAAGCACAGGAGGCAAATGCACATTTGATTCAGGCAGAATCAGAAATTCCAATGGCTATTGCGGAGGCTTTTCGAACAGGGCAAATGGGCGTAATGGATTATTACCAATATCGTAACTTGAAAGCAGATACCGAAATGAGAGAGTCGATTTCTAATACGACTACTGGTCCAAAATTACGTCCTAAAAACCAACCATTGGATAAGGATTCTAATAAAGATAGATCATAATTTTGTTATGGTATGAGTGAGCAATTACACATCCAACTTGACAATAAGGGCATGTGGGTAGCAGGGATCGTAATTGCTTGCTGGTTTATCAACTTATTAATTGCCTTACACATTTCTCTTGATTGGAGATCACCTATCACCTACCTTTTATTTTTCCTACAAACGCACCTGTTTACAGGTTTGTTTATTACGGCACACGACGCCATGCACGGCACTATTGCACCTAAAAATAAAAAATGGAATGATCGCATTGGGAAATTCTGTACTTTCCTATACGCCTTTTTCCCCTACCAAACACTCTACACCGAACATCATAAACACCATCGACACGTTCATACCGATGATGATCCTGATTATTACGAAGGGAATTTTTTTAGCTGGTATTTGCAGTTTGTTAAAAACTATGTCACTATCTGGCAATTCATTGGATACGCTATCAGTTTCAATCTGCTCAAGCTTTATTTTCCCACCGAGAATCTCATTTTCTTTTGGATTATTCCTGCCATATTGAGTACGTTACAACTCTTTTACTTCGGTACCTACTTGCCTCATCGCGGCGAACATGATAATCACCACCAATCACGTAGTCAATCTAAAAACCATCTATGGGCATTTGTAAGTTGTTATTTCTTCGGCTATCATTACGAACATCACGATAAGCCTTATGTGCCGTGGTGGCAGTTGTGGAAAGTGAAGGAGGGAACATAAAGTAAAGACGTTGCGTGCAACGTCTACAAAAAAGAGACGTTGCACGCAACGTCTCTACTTTATTCCCCGTTCATTCAAGGCTTTATGATACCGCTTGGCATTCAATTTATGCTGCTTATAATTAGACGCAAAATTGTGGTATCCCGAAAAATCTTCCTTCGCACAGAAAAACAAATAATCATGCTCTTCGGCATCCAATACTGCCTCTAAAGCCAATTTGGACGGAATACAGATAGGACCTGGAGGTAAGCCTTTATTTTTGTACGTATTATAAGGCGATTCTACTTCTAAGTGCTTGAATAATAGGCGGCGAATACCAAAATCCTGTAAGGCAAATTTGACCGTCGGATCAGCCTCCAACATCATTCCCTTTTCCAAACGATTGAGGTATACCCCTGCTACACGCGGCATCTCATCATTTTTAGCGATTTCTTCCTGTACAATTGCCGCCAATGAGGTAACCTTCAAGGGATCTAAATCTATTTCGGCAGCCTTTTCTTTACGTTCCTCCGACCAAAATTTTGTATATTCTTTATACATCCGTTCTAGAAATTCCTCTGCACTCGTATTCCAGTTAAACTCATAGGTATCAGCCATAAACAAGCTAATGATATTGTCTTCATTAAAGCCCTTTTCTGCCAAAAAAGTACTATCCTTCATTTGCTGTCTGATGGCATATACATCTGCTTCCAATTTCCCATCCAAATAGGTATACAATTGATCTTTGGTACGGATATTATTGATCGTGATATTGAGAGGACTTTGTTTTCCAGAGCGAAGTAGCTGCACCAATTCGCGATTATTCATATTGGGTTCAACGAGATAACGACCTGGATAAATTTTGTTTGGATAATTCATTCGCTCCGCGACCCAATCAAAAGATGCTTTATTTTTTATAATTTTGAAGGTCGTCAAGTAGTCACTGACGGTCGAAAAGGTGGCACCAGTAGGAATGAACAGTTCGTGTGCCTCGGATTGTTGATGGACATTGGGAGCAAAGATCTGTTGATAGACATAGTAGCCTGCTCCTCCTCCTACAATTAGACCTAACAATAAGAGGACGCCTAGTGTTTTGAGTATAGTTTTCAAGATAGTAGTAAATCGGTTAGTAGTACTGCGAATATAAGATATATCAGGAACGGCACAAAAATAAATTCATTACTAAATGTAAATTTATGTGGCTTTTTTGGAACAACGATTTTTATGAGCAAACTAGTATCTCCATTTCCCCAAATAACCGCAGTTTTCGTTATGGAGACGGTTTATTTGAATCTATGTTGTGGAAAGAGGCACAAATCCCTCTTTGGAAAGCCCATTGGGAACGCCTTCAACATGGACTCAAGATACTAGGTATACAATTGACAAGTAGTGAAACCTTTGTGCAAAAAACGATTGCTCAACTCGTTTACATTAATCATTTACAAACTGCTCGTATTCGTTTAATGGTGTATCGAGGAGGGAAGGGGACGTATCTACCTAGTACCGATCAAGGCATTTTGTTTATCGAAGCCCATCCAATCATCCAATCACCCAATTATCCAATCATCCAATCA
>JAHDHP010000032.1 GCA_020631245.1 Bacteroidota bacterium
ATGCCCTTTATATCCCCCTACCGACAGGCTTACACTTCGAATGGATCAAAAAAGGGCTTGAGAATAACAAACACATTATCTGCGAAAAATCACTCGCCAACAACTACCAAGAAGTAAGCGAAGTGGTCGCCCTCGCCAAAGAGAAAAACCTCGTGTTGATGGAAAACTTTATGTTTACCTATCACTCGCAGCATCAGTTTGTTTTCGACCTCATAAAAAATGGGGAAGTAGGCGAAGTTCGTTGTTTTCGTAGCTCCTTTGGTTTTCCGCCATTCAGCGATAAAAACAACATTCGCTACCAAAAAGAACTAGGAGGTGGAGCCTTACTCGATGCAGGAGGTTACCCCATCAAAGCCAGTCAATTATTTTTAGGAACAGACCTCGAAGTAAAAGGGGCTTTTTTGCAATATGATCATCAGCTAGGTGTCGATATTTACGGAGGAGCTTTCTTGACTGGAAAAAATGGTGTATTTTCGGAAGTAGCCTTCGGTTTTGATAATTATTACCAATGTAATTACGAAATTTGGGGCAGCAAAGGAAAAGTAACTGTCCATCGTGCTTTTACTGCAGGCCCTGGTTTTCGACCTACTGTGCTTTTAGAGCAACAAAATAAACGTTTCGAATATGTTCTCAATGGAGACAACCATTTTGAGAACATCCTGAAAGATTTTGCGTTAAAAGTAAGTAGCTCAGGTGATCATTCTAGTGTTTATGAGTCCTTATTGAGCCAAGCTCGTTTATTAAATCAAGTAAGAGATCATGCAAAAAACAACGCATAAACCAATATACGTAACTACTCCTTCATTAGCTCCCCTTGATGAGTATACCGAAATACTCAAAGGGATTTGGGAATCAGGAATTGTTACCCATAATGGACCACTATTGCAACGCTTAGAAGCAGAACTAAAAGAGTATCTACGATTACGAAATATTGTAGTGGTAACCAATGGTACCGTTGCTATTCAATTAGCGATCAAAGCCTTTAAATTACAAGGGGAAATCATTACGACTCCTTTCAGTTGGATTGCTACCTGTAGCTCTATTCAGTGGGAGGGTTGTCAACCTGTATTTGTAGACATTGACCCGAATACCCTCAATATTGACCCCGAAAAAATAGAGGCAGCTATCACGCATCGTACCTCTGCCATCATGCCTGTACATGTATTCAGCAATCCGTGTGATATTGAAGCAATAGACACCATTGCCAAGAAACACAATTTAAAGGTGCTTTACGATGCGGCTCATGCGGTATGTGTGGATTACAAAGGTAAGTCGGTACTAGAATATGGCGATATTATCGCTACTAGTTTCCATGCTACCAAAATATTTAATACTGGAGAAGGTGGAGCCTGCATAGCCCCTGATGATGACGTACATAAACTATTACAACGCCTTCGTTTCTTTGGACATGATGACGATAAAAACATTATTGATGATGGTTGTAATGGAAAAATGACTGAAATCCATGCAGCACTAGGACTCGCTAATTTGCCTCATTTGGATAATGTACTCGCCAAGCGAAAAGCCATTTTTACAGCATACCAAGAGCGATTACAAGGACTAGATGGTATTCGCTTCCAACAATTTGATCCAGAAGCGTATAATTACAGTTATATGCCCGTCATTTTTGAGTCAGAAGAAATGTTACTCAGAGTCTTAAATAAGTTGAAAGAACACAACATCTTTGGGCGACGTTATTTCTATCCCTCACTCAATCTAGTGAAGGCAGTAGCCGCCTACAGTCCCATGCCTATTTCAGAAGATATTGCAAAACGGATTACATGTCTACCATCGTTCAATGACCTCGATTTAGGCATGATTCCTGAAATTTGCCGATTAGTCAAAGAGAGTTTATGAAAATAGGCATTATGCAGCCGTATTTTATGCCTTATATTGGTTATTTTCAGCTAATTAATGCGGTTGACAAGTTTGTTATTTACGATGAAATAGAGTTTTCTAAGCGGGGGTGGATACATCGAAATCGCTTTTTAATGAATGGTAAACCAACTTATTTTACCATTGGACTCAAAAAAGCATCCGATTATTTGCCCGTTGTACAACGAGAACTCAGTGAACAGTATCTTACTAAAGATCGTCGAAAAATACTTGCCCAATTACAAAATAACTACCGTAAAGCACCTCAGTTTAATAGCGTCTTTCCTATCATTCAAGCGTGTCTAAATCATCCTAGCACCAATTTGTTCGAGTACATTTTTAATGCTATCAAGCAAATATGTGTTTATATAGGTGTTACCACACCCCTTATTGTATCGTCTACAGTAACGGCTGCTGATGCGAGCCTCAAAAATAAGGAGCGTGTCATTGATTTAGTCAAGTGTTTGGAGGGAGATACGTATATCAATCCTAGTGGAGGAGTTGATTTGTATGATAAAGCCGAGTTTGCGAATGAAGGAATCGATTTGCAATTTATGAAGGCAAACAATGTCGAATACCCACAATTTAAACACGAATTTCAGCCTTTTTTGTCAATTGTAGATGTGTTGATGTTTAATAGTGTGGAAGAGGTGCAAAATTTGCTGCAAGAGTATACGGTAATTGGATGATTGGGTGACTGCATGATTGGATGTGGCGTAACGCTAATCCAATCATGCAGTTATTCAGTCACCCAATTATCGTTCATGCGTGAGGGATAGTAGCGGTAGCTTGGCGTAGAGACGTTGCGCGCAACGTCTGTACAGAAAGGTAGAGAGGCTTTTTCTGGCAGGGCTGACGAAGGAAGACACTGCCAGAAAAGATAGCCGAACACCTTTTCTGCAAGCCAACTACAAGCGAATAGCCCGACCCCATTTTTTCATAAAAATGCTCCCGCCAGCGTCCTCGCTGGTGGCATTTTTATGAAAAAATGGGGGCACGCCCAACTTCAAAGAAAAAACATTAAATAAAAAACATAAAATTAATCAGTATGACAACTGCAACAGAAGTCAATTTTTACAAAAAAGTAGCTTACCGCGATGAGCCTGGTTTTGCTCAAGATTTTGCGAATGAATTGAAAAACAACAAATTGGTGCATTTTCATGGACTACCAGAAGGCACAGATTATATGCGGTTTTATGAAGGTTTAGTAGATGAAATCGGTAATGTATTGATTGTAGATGAGGATGCACTTTCGGGTAACTCAACGGCTAATCGTTGGACAGATATTCGCTATGATGTGGATTTTGCGACCAAAACATTCCGTCATAGTAATACGCGTCAGCCACTTCATACAGATGCGGCTTATACCAACTTCGATCAGGATATGAACTTCTTCTTTTGCTTAGTTTCTTCGGAGGTAGGTGGTTTTACAACCTTTATCGACTCGGTAGAAGTGGTTGCCATTTTAAAGAAGTACTATGCAGAACTTTATGAAAAACTGACCACTTTGGAGGTTATTTTTAGTAAAGGGGAAAATCAACGCAAAGTACGAAAAGTGATTGATGAAGATGAGCGAGGAATTAAAGTCAATTGGAATCATTTCCGTATTAGCGACGAAAATAACCAAGAGGTAAAAGATATGTGTGACGAGTTCCACGAATTTTTGGAAACGCGTGTGGTAGAAGGTGGCTTATTGACAGGAGTTCGCTTAGAACCTGGAGAGTGTGTCTTCTTCCACGATGACCGTTTATTACATGGTCGTACTTCTTTTATCGGTAGTAGAAACCTGATCAAAGGTGGGTTCAACTTCAAAAACTAATCGCAACAAGAATGGAGGCAAAGGGAGAAGTGCAATCCGAAATCTGTAAAATTGGCTTTGGAAGCTGGCAAATCGGTGGCGAAGCCAATTTTGCGGGTCGAGTAAATGGTTGGGGACCTGTAGACGATGAAGAATCTATTCGAGCAGTCGTATATGCGCTCGAAAATGGAATTAACTTCTTCGATACAGCTGTAGCCTATGGAAATGGAAAATCGGAGGAAATTCTAGGGAAAGCATTTCGATTAGTACCGAATCAGCAACCGATTATCTGTACTAAATTTGGTAGTTATATCAATGAGCAGGGAGCCGCTGTTCAGGATTTTGGAGAAACACATCTTCGAAAGAATATCGAAGAGAGTTTGAAACGACTCCAAAAGGAGCATATAGATATATTGTTGCTCCACAATCCTCCTACCGATTTCGATTGGGCATCTTTTGATGCAAGTCCCTACGAACGATGTGTAGAAGAGGGCTTGATTGGAACATATGGAGTGAGTTGCCGAAATTTAAATGCAGCCATGAGGGTTTTAGAAGCAGGTTTTGGTTCGGTAATCGAAGCTATCTACAATCCTTTAGATCGTAGAGCAGCCGATGAAGTATTACCCCTAGCAAAGCAAAAGAAAGTGCAATTTATAGCACGCGTTCCGCTCTGTTCTGGCTTTTTGACACCGCGTAGTTTGCAAACAAAGCAATCGGTATTTGCATCAACAGATATTCGCTCTACTTTTCCAGAAGAACAAAGCCAATGGCTAACAGACTCCGCTCGTCAGTTGCGCTTTTTAGACCAAGAAGAAGGGGGCATTAGTGTAAGTGCCCTCCGTTTTCAATTAGCGAATCCACATGTTACAGTGGCTATTCCTGGAATGCGAAAGGTGGCTTATGTCAAAGATGCCTTAAAAGCTTTAGAGCTTGGAGGTTTAGCTCCTGCACTTCTTGACCGCATTCAAAAAACGATTCCTCTTACTTTTTATAAGTGGAGATAAGACTAAATCAATACATGTCAAAGCAAATTATATCTATACACGGAGTACCACGATCAGGTACTTCTTGGTTGGCACATCTATTTAATAGTTGCGAAGAGGTGCGATTTCGGTATCAACCCTTGTTTGCCTATCGCTTCAAACACCATTTGCAACTAGACTCCACGCAAGAGGATGTTCAGCAGTTTTTCCATGACCTCTATCATCTGGATTACGATGAGTTTATCTTTCATGGAGAGCATCAACTACGTACAGAAGATGGTTCTTATCATGAGTTTGACAAGGTTGAAGCTCCTTCTCACTTGGTTATTAAGATGGTACGGTATCATTTTTTGGTCAAAAAATTCTTAAAAGAAGTACCTAATTTGAAAATAGTAGGGATTGTCAGAAATCCAAATGGGGTCATTAACTCTTGGATGAAAGCTCCAAAAGAGTTTGAAAACGAATGGGATAAAATGACGGAATGGCGACATGCCATTAATAAGAATGCGGGACGTGCAGAAGAGTATTATGGTTTTGAAAAATGGAAGGAAATCGCTTCCTTATTCCTTGATTTAGAGGCACAATACCCCAAACGCTTTTATCTGGTAAAATATGAAGATTTGGTAGCGGATACACTCGCTGAACTTGAAAAAGTTTTCCATTTTTGTGGCTTAGAAGTGACCAATCAGGTACGTAATTTCGTCAACCTATCGCATAGCAAAGAGTTGGGCGATCATCCATATTCCGTTTTTCGCTTCAAAGATGTAGCTAAACGTTGGGAAAAGGAGTTAGAGCCAACTATCATGCAGCAAATAACAGAAGAGGTAAACGGCACGCCGCTTGCACGTTTTTTGTAATTTAGTAAAGAAATGTATAATTACTCCTAGCTTAACTACGAATCTTTGAAATAGAACGAAGCACCAAATTTATGCCCTGTATATCCGTTGTCATACCAGTCTTTCGTAACCAAGGATCACTAATTCCTTCTTACCAACAGATTTCGGCAATTATCAAAAAAGACCTACCCGAATACGATTTCGAGTTTATCTTTACTGATGATGGATCGGACGATAATTCATTCAATGAACTCATGCAAGTACGGGAGATGGACCCCGAACATGTGCGAGTCATTAAGTTTTCTCGAAATTTCGGGCAATTTGCTGCTATCAATGCAGGGATGCATCGGGCAGTAGGGGATATTGCCGTTTGTATTTCTGCTGACCTACAAGATCCCGCAGAGATGATCCCGCAAATGGCGCGCAAAATCGAACAGGGACACGATATTTCGATAGCCCACCGAGTCGCACGTAATGATGACTTTATAAAAAATATTACCGCCAAGATGCATTTTCGTCTCATGCGTATCTCCAATCCGAATTTTCCAAAAGGGGGGTTCGACTTTTGGATGGTGAGTCGTAAGGCACTCAATGCCTACAAGCAGTTTAATGATTCGGTACGTACCAATCAGGTTGATCTATTATCCTTGGGTTTCAAAATTGCGTTTTTACCTTATGAGCGTCGAGTACGCGTGCATGGGAAATCACAATACAATTTTAGTCGCAAGCTAAAAGCTTCGATCAACCAATTGCTCAGTACCTCCTATTGGCCGCTCCGAATGGCATCTACCATTGGATTTATTACCACTGCTGTCGGCTTCCTGTACGCGCTTAAAATTATTCATGGTTATTTCTTTCGTTCGGTTCCTTTCTTAGGTTGGGCACCTATTATGGTGGTACAACTGATACTAGGAGGAACTACCATTTTGATGTTAGGAATAATTGGTGAATATTTGTGGCGAATTTATCACGAAACCAAACATCGTCCGATCTACTTTATTGATGAAATATATGAAGGAGAATTAAAAAAAGACGAATCAATAGATATTGACGTGGCTTATGAAAAAGGCAGTAGGACCGCTTAACCAATACCTCGAAATCGCTAAAGAATATGCCGCATTAGGGAAGCAATTTCTCAATTCTAAGGCAGGATTAGTTGTCAAGTTATTATTTACACTTGGTATTCTCACCCTCTTCTTTTTCCAAATAGATTTTGAAAAACTAACCAGTACTGTCACTGACTTTAAATGGAGTTTTCTCATTTTAGCAGTGGTTATGATGGTACTACGAAATGTTATATCTGCTTGGCGATTTCAGGTCATGAGTGCTTATATTAGTAAAGTGCCACTGCTTACCTACACCAAACACTATCTCATCGCTTCCATGTTCAATATCTTTCTTCCTAGTACAGTAGGAGGAGATGCCTTACGAGTGTTCATGGCCGATAAAGAAGGAGTACCTAAGAAAAAAGGCCTGATGTTGGTGCTTTGTGAGCGATTTATAGGGCTATACGCCTTTGGTATTTTATGTTTTGCAGGATCATTGTTTATGCCACTTCCCTGGCATATTCAGTTAGGCGTATTAGGTATAGCAGTCGTATTTAGCATTGGTTTCTGGTTTATCTTTTTCAAAAAAACAACTGCCAGTTTTATCCCCCAAGCATTTATAGAAATGAAAAAACGCAAAGATATTATTTATAAAGTCTTAGCGATCTCTGTCTTTTATCAGTTCTTTTCGATTACCATTCGATATGTCCTTGCTCTCATGTTTGGCATTGACATCTCTATCATTCCTTTTATCGTTTTCATTCCATTGATCAATCTCATCACTATGATTCCACTAAGTATTGGAGGAATGGGATTCCGCGAATTAGGCTTCGTCTACTTCTTCTCTGAGGTAGCAGGTTATTCAACAGAAGTAGCTGCCTTATTAGCCATTGGAGCCTATATCTTAATCATCGGAACGGGCATTATTGGAGCGATCGTTTACTTTTATGAAAGCGTTATTTTAGGAATTAAATATCAGTTAAAAAATAATTAGGGCGTGTCCAAACCTCTCCATATCTTCTTCATAGTAGGCCGCATTCGTTCTGGAACCACCCTCCTCGCGCGAATGCTCAACAACCACCCCGCTATTTTCCTCCCACAAGAATCACCCTTTATCATGAATCTGTATCAGAAACATGCGAAGGTAAAAGAGTGGGGGAGAGAGGAAATACTTGCCTTTTATAAAGACCTATGGCAAGAGGTACGCCTCACACAATATTGGAAACTCAACGAGCAAAAAGAGGAACTCAAAGCAGATCTTTTAGCACTTGAAGGGAAAGCCAATTTTGCAGAACTAAGCAAAGCGGTTATATACCGTCGAGCTTGTATGCGAGATAGAGAAGAGGCATATGTGATGGGAGATAAAAACCCTACGTATGCTTTATATGTCGATGACTTAGTAAAAGGATTTCCCAATGCGCCCATTATTTTGCTAGTAAGAGATGCCCGCGACAATATTCTTTCCTGTCAACGGGTCAGTTTCGACTTCAACAATCCGATTGTACTAGCAGAAAGATGGCGATATTTTAATAAAGAAGTTCTCGCAGCCCATAAGCGGCACCCCAAACAAACCATTCTGGTACGTTTTGAAGAAATCTTAGGACAGCCTGAGCAAACGCTACAAAAGATATGTACACATCTAGGACTACGTTTTGAACCCGCTATGCTCGAATTTTATAAAAAAGAAGAATCTCTAAAATTAGAAAGCTGGAAAAACTTTTATAGTCGGCCATTAGAAAAAAGCAAAATCAGCAAGTGGAAAGAGAAAATGCCTGTGGAAGAAGTGAAGTATGCAGAGTTAATTAACAAAAAGCTGCTAAAGCAATTAGGTTATGAAATTAGTAATACTTCTTTTTCAATCGGTTCATATTTTAAAATAATCCCAGGTGTAATGCTTGCAAAGGCGGCAAATTGGCTCGAACAGTATATTTATTACATTCCAATGAACATTAGAGTCACAATTATCAACACCTATCGCCGCTTTACCAAAACTTTGAAGTAAATTTGAGTCTTCAATCACTCGCTTTATAATTTTACGTATTTCGGGTAACGAAACCCCTTTGTTTTATGAGCACACTAACAGAAAAACGGAATGATTGGCTTGCTATATGTGTAGCATTTATTTGGCCTTTTATTTTTCTGTTCAAATATATTATTGATGGCCAACCCTTTTCAGAAGCCATCACACTTGATGTAATTCACTTTTATTATCCCAAAGCCTATTTATTAGATGCTTTAAGTGAAGGGCGTATTCCCCTTTGGTCACCTGTGGAGTCGGCAGGCTTTCCCTTTTATTCCAGTCCCTATAATCAAGTATTTTACCCCTTCAATATACTATTAGCCTTATACTATAAGATAACAGGCGGCTTTTCGTGGGTCGATTACCAACGATATGCCATACTAGGCATCTCCCTATTTGCTGTCTTTATGTACAAATGGCTTCGATGTCTCAAAATTGACTGGAAATCAGCCTTATTTGCGACTTTACTCATTAGTGTCTGTTTCAAACTTACTGTTACCATTAACCGCGCACCAGCGACACATGCAGGCGCATGGATAATGATGATGATTTGGGGAATGACAGTAGCTGCACAAACAGGAAAAGCGTGGCGAGGAGGACTATATGTGTTTATAGCCACCTTCATGCTCTTTACCAATATCTACCCCTATTATATCTACTATTGTATTTTCCTTATTCCATTTTATGGAATCGCACTCATGATTCCCAAAATGCGGAAAGCATTTGTTGGGGAACAAGAGTTTAAACTAGGTAAATTTATTACGTCAATGGGACTCGGCTTTGCCCTACCATTGGCAATTTGCGCCCCTTATTATTGGAAGGTCAAACAAGTATATGGAACCGTAAATGCAAGGGGAGATGCGGCAACAAGTTATATTACCGATGCTACTTTTTCTCTAAAAGATACCGTCGCATCATTGATTTTTCCTGCCTATGCCGATTCAAGAGGTTGGTATTATTTCGGGTTTGTGGGGCTATTACTAATAATAATTTTTCTACTCAATAATGTCTACCGCATTACCAAAGAAAAACCCAATCGAACCCTCACCTTAAGTGCAGTAGGCTACTTCCTATTTATCAGCCTTACCACCTATGGTGGTTTCTTTCTCTTCCATTTATTCATGGCAATTATCCCAGGATTTGCCAGTTTTAGAGCTTGGGGACGGCTCAACTTATTATTGTTATTCCCACTCGCCATTCTCCTAGCACACGGTTTCCGAGTATTTTATCAAGTAGTATTTAACCCAGCAGCACGAATTGAAGATTTCCAAAAACGAATAGGGCGGTTCTGCCTTTTATTTGGAGGAGTATATCTTGTCCTATTAGTGTTGCAGTTTGTCTATCTACAATTTTTCGAAATTAGTTATTTATGGCAAATTAAATTTCTCGCAATCAAGCCACATTTCTATAAGCCCATTTATATCATTACAGGAGCCGTAGCATTTGTCTTACTAGGAGGCTTATTATTTTTATCAAAAAGATTGAAAGTCGATAAACCTGAAACGGCACCACTTTTAAAAATGGGAGGAGTCGCAATTCCTTTGCTGCTATTGGCAATCAATAGTTATGATGTAGGATATACACCTATCTACTTACGCTCACATCCACCACTAGATATTCATGCGAGAGAATTGCAAACAGGTAAATTTAATCCCGACTTCGATGACCTGTTTAAAAAATCATTCGATGTGCCGCGTCAGTACGTGAAAAATAAACAATTTCACCTCACCAATATCTACCGCAAAAAAGAACCTGCATTTTCAGTCAAACCTGGAGTTAGTTGGTGGGCGTCTAGTTTTACTAAATTTGTAGAAGAAAACAGTGAGATCGTACCGCGTGCAAAGTGGCGTAAAACAATCAATTACAACCAATCACTAATCCGTTTCTTAGGAATGGAAGATGGAAAGAAAATTTACTTCTCTCAAAAGCTCAATTATAAACTCAATAAAGTACAACAATTCCTAAAGGATAATCGAGAATATGAAAAAAAGAGCCGGTTTCGATATCTAGTCAACGATTATAATGGGGATTATCTCGACTTGGATGTGATTAACAACTTTGGAGGTTATCTCTGTTTTATTGATAATTGGGCACCAGAGTGGAAAGTAAAAGTGGATGGAGAACCCGCAAAGATGGAGGTCTTATTTGGAACATTTAAAGCCGTACACCTAAAAAAAGGAACTCATCGAGTACAATTTTATTATGATCCTGCTCCTTTCACCTTTTTGGGTAATGTGCCACACAATATTCAAAGAAGCACGAATGTAAGTGCTGATAGTACTAGTAATGTGGTTGAAAATTTAGAAGCTATTAAAGAAGTCCGATGGGATAAACTAGTAAACCTAAGAGAAGAAGATAATTTACTAGTTAATACTACCCAAGTTAAGTGGGGCGGAGCAGGTGCTATCTCCCTTAATACGCTTGAGGCAGGAAAAGATGGCTTTTTTGAAACAACGATTGGGGAAACAGATAAAAATAGGGTTATTGGATTCGCACGCAATAACCCCAACGAACACTACAATCCCATTCTTTATGCAGTACACCTAACAGCAAAGGGAACGCTCAATATCATTGAAAATGGGAAGAAAAAGAAAACAGGCATCGGGTATCGTACCTCTGATGTCATCCGTGTAGAACGAAAACAAGAAAAAATAAACTACTATCGTAATGGAGAGTTACTTTATACATCTGAAGAACCATCCAAAACGCGCTTACTAATAGATACCAGTTTCCTCAACGAAGGAGGAACCTTATACAATGTCAAAGCAACTTTCTTTTAATAGTTCTTTAATCAATATTCATTTCTGCTTTACGAGCAATCACAGCAGATCTTAGATGATCTATATAGTCTTTGGCCGCTTTCAAACCAATACCCTTGCGATTCTTATACCGCTTTACAAAAAGCAATAACAACTTGTTAAAAGGTTTCCCTTCTATATAACCTTCTAGGATAGAAATTTTCCCTTCTATATCATCCGTAACATGTAAGGCAATATAAGAATCACTATATTCAAAAGGAGGAAGCCCTACTTCCCCAACTTGATCAACGATCTCTTTATAATAGTCATTCAACAACTCATAAATCTCTAGTTTCTGCTTAAAGTTAGAGGTAGAAGCAAACCAACAAACCAACTCCTCTTGCAAATCATTCTTCATCCCTTTTGCAACTTCCAATGCCAACTTTCTATTTTCTACATCCTCATGCATCGCCAAGCGAATCCAATTTTCTTTAGTAACTTTTTCCATCTGATTTATAAAATTAATAACCAATATTTACAACAAAATAGTCATGTTTTACGATAATAGAATATAGACCTTAATCTTTTAACCCTCAAAATAGTCATGATTTAGGCAATTGATTAAACTTTTTATTAATTTTAATGCTGCCTTCCCCCTTTTGTACCTTACCTCAAAATAATACACATAGCTAGAATACTACCATGCGAAATACCATAATGGCATTATTTGGCACCTCTATCTTCCTGTTATTACTGCTCGCAGTTGTTTGGATTATCAAAGCCAACAACTACCAGCCAGAATATCCTATTATGGAAGATAAGCTCGTTGTTCCAGACGCCACCGAAAGTAAGATCGAAACACTATACGAAGAGTGTAAACTAGAAGATAAACTTGATTTCGAAATATTCCGTCGAGCCATGATGGGATACTTTCACCTTCCCCTACTCAATAACGATGTCATTACAATCATCGATTACTCCAAAGCCTCCACCGAAGAACGTTTCTATCTCATAGATCTGCGTAAAAAAAGATTGTTAAAACACACCTTAGTAGCACACGGTAAAAATTCGGGTGGCAATTATGCCAAACGTTTTTCAAATACAATTGATTCCAAAAAAAGCAGTTTAGGCTTTTTTATTACAGGTGAAACCTATCGAGGACAACACGGATACTCCCTACGTATTGATGGCGTTGAAGATGGCATCAATGACAATGTGCGCGTGCGAGATATTGTCGTACATGGCTCCGAATACGTGAGCCATACTTACGCCAAACAAAAAGGACGTCTAGGACTTAGTTGGGGGTGTCCAGCATTACCAGAATCCGTATATGTAAGCGTCATTGACAAAATAAAAAATGGCAGTCTATTCTACATTTATGCACGAGACAAACAATACGAAAAAGCTACCAAATTCATTCCCGAATCCGATCAATATTTATAATTTGGGCGTGCCCAAGCCACAATACTACCACTGCATGACCGTTCATGTGGTTCCCGCCAGCCTCCTGGCTGGTGGCTCACACATGAAACGAACATGCAATGGCAGCACTGCGGCTTGGTCGGGCTTTCGGCTAATATGTGGCTACTCGGCTACTGTTCAACATAGTCGTCCCTTGTCTTCGCTCACCCCGCTCAGCCTTCGGCACTCCTTGTTTCACTAGCAGCCTCCTTACGCCCCATTCCGCCTCTATCCCTCACGCAAAAATAATGAGTGATTGAGTGATTGAGTGGATGAGTGAATGAGTAATGGGAGCGTAACGCCTATTCACTCAATCGCGCATTCAGTCATTCAGTCATTCACTTTCTCTCTTTATTCTAGTAGAATTTTCCTAATTTAGAGGCTATAAAAAACAGCCTAATAAAATGAAAAGACTACTCTTTCTTGCCCTAATCCTATTAGTTGCAAATCAATCGCTCAAAGCCCAACTAAATTGTGCTGATTTAAGTCCAAGTCAATACGAAATTTGTGAGGACTTCACAGATGGTGACATAACTGCAAATCCAAGCTGGTCAGGAGACACCGACTACTGGACAGTGGTTGATGGAATCTTACAGTCTGCGGCTAATGCAGAGGAAAATTTTGCACAATTGACCACCCCACTTAGTAGTGCTGATGATCTACAATGGGAATTTTCCTTAAATATGGATTTTAACCCATCTAGTAACAATTATACGGATGTATATTTAATGGCTAGTGGGGCAGATTTAAAAACGGGAGTTAATGGTTATTTTGTACGAGTAGGAGACAGCCCTGATGAAGTAAGCCTTTATCGCAAAGATGGTACAGAAGAAGTAAAAGTGATTGATGGAGTAGATGATGTAGTTGATAAATCAACAGTAAATATAAAAGTAGTTGTTAGTAGAAGCGCAACAGGAGAGTGGATTTTACAACATGATGTAGGAAACACAGGCGTACTAGTAGCAGAAGCAACGGCTACTGATAATACCTATACAACAAGCAGTCATTTTGGGATACTCATTAAGTATAGCTCCACCCGAGTAGATAAGTTTATTTTCGATAATTTCTTTGTGGGTAAAAAAATAGAAGATACCGAAGCTCCAGAAGCAGTATCTGTATTAGTAGCGAGTGCGAATTCGCTAATTGTGCAATTTTCAGAAGCTCCTACAACAGCAAGCGCAACTAATACTAGTAATTACCAACTCAATGGAAATACAACACCTACGAGTGCAAATATAGATGCAGATGACCCAACACGAGTCATTTTGCAATTTGCTAGTAATTTCGCAGCCAGCAATACCATCGACATAAGTGGTGTGATGGATATCGCAGGAAATACCATGAGCACTGCCAGCTTCCCCTTCAATTTTGTAACCCTCAATACAGGAGATGTCATTATCAATGAAATCTTTCCTGACCCATCTCCTGTACAAGGACTACCAGAAGCCGAATTTGTGGAGCTACATAACCGCACCAATTCCCAAGTAACATTGAGTGGTTGGGGCTTCACCAAAAGCTATCCCGATGTTGATTTCGAAATTCCAGCAGTGAGTATCGAAGCCAATGGATATATTATTTTATGTAAACAAGAAACAGAAGCCGATTGGCAAAGCTTTGGAGCAGCCATTGGTGTGTGGACAAGTGGTACTTACCTCTCTAATGGTGGAGCCTCCCTAAGTCTAGTTGATAATACCGGCAATCTAATCAATAGCGTTACCTATTCTGATGGATGGTATCAAGACAGTGATAAAAAAGGAGGTGGTTGGACACTCGAACTCATTAATCCTGATAATTCCTGTGGAACAGCCTCTAACTGGATTGCTTCGCAAGATGCAACAGGAGGAACACCAGGAACCGTTAATTCCGTTTTGGGGCTTTTCCCAGATAATGAAGCACCGCAAGTAAGTAGTGTCAGCATTACTGGATCAAATGTAGTTACCATCACCTTCAATGAGGGAATCGACCAAGCAAGTGCAGCCGAACTGAGTAATTATAGCATTGATAATGGATTGAATATTACGGCTGTTACCGAAGAAGAACAAGCGATTAGTTTATTTTTAGATGGCGATTTACAACAAGGAATTATTTATACCATCACCATCAATGGTTTAGAAGATTGTGAAGGCAATAGTACTAGTAATTTAACAGCAGTAGTAGCTGTACCAGAACCTGCCAGTCAGTATGATGTCCTCATCAATGAGATATATGCGGATTTAGACCCAAGTGCACCTAATGCTGCCCTAGACCTACCAGACGCTAAATATGTAGAACTATTCAATAATAGTGACAAAACCATTAGTCTAAGTGCTTGGACTTTTAGTGATGCAACTAAAGATGCTGAGTTGGGTGATTTTCTGATGAGTCCTCAATCATATGTGGTGCTTTGTGCAGAGTCAAATGTAGCTGCTTTTTCAACTCGCGGGATTCCTGTATTGGGAGTGGCTTCTTTTCCAGAGCCTAATACTACGGGGGATGAACTGACAATTCGTGATGACAATGGCATACTCATTCACCAAGTAAATTATAATAGAGATTGGTATCAAGATGATGTGAAAGAAAGTGGGGGCTGGTCTCTCGAATTAGTTGATCCAAATAATCCATGTGCCGAAAGTAGCAACTGGCGAGCATCTGTTGCTGAAATTGGTGGTACTCCTGGAGCTGTCAATTCTGTACTAGGAGAAAATGCAGATACAGAAGCACCAAAGGTAATAGGATTGAACTTGGTAGGAGATAACGGAGTAGCATTAGTATTTAGTGAAACCTTAGATGAGGTAAGTGCTTCTGAAGTAGCTAATTACTCCATTGACAATGGATTAAGTATTACCGACGTAAGCCTCAATGGAAAAACAGTACAACTAACATTTTCAGGAGCCTTACAAGTACAACAAATTTATACACTTACCATTAATGGGGTGAGTGATTGTGTAGGCAATACCACCGATAACTTAACCGTACCTATTGGTTTAGCTGATCTGGCAGATGTGTATGATGTCGTTATAAATGAAATTTATGCCGATACAGAACCACCTGAAGATTTCGAAGTAGAAGGGTTAGATTTGCCTGATGCTCGTTTTATCGAACTGTACAATCGTAGCACCAAAACTATCAATCTAGCGAATTGGATGTTGATTGATGCCAAGCCTGATACAGCTATTTTAGGCGGTTTTCTATTACTGCCTGATAGTTATGTGATTCTTTGTAAAGATGATGATGAACAAGCATTTGTAGATCGAAATATACCCGTTTTAGGAGTAGATGGTTTCCCAACACTAAATACAAGTGCTGAATCAGTAGCTATTGTAAATGGACAAGGAGATGTAATACATACAGCCGTATATAATAAAAGCACTTACCGAAATGAGGTAAAACAAGAAGGTGGATGGACATTGGAAATGATCGACCCGAATAACCCTTGTGAAGGCTTTATCAACTGGCGAGCCTCCGAGGCAATGATTGGTGGAACACCAGGAGGCGTAAACAGCGTGTTAGCAGATAACCCCGATACCAGTATGCCGGACCTACTACGTGCAGAGGTATTAGCTCCTAATGTCATTCAACTCATTTTTAGCGAATCATTAGGGCAAGATATGGTAGAAGATGCCAGCCTTTATTCAATAGATAATGGCATAGGAACGCCACAATCAGTTACGCTACAAGGCCCAGAATATTTTACAGTAGTATTGGTTTTAGATGCAGCCAATAGACTTCAAGAAAATACAGTTTATACCATTACAGTAGGCAGTGGCATTACAGATTGTGCAGGAAATGCATTGAGTAGTCTCAATACGGCTCAAGCAGGTATTACACAAGCTGCCGAAGCGGGTGATATAGTCATTAACGAGGTCTTGTTTAATCCTGCAAGTGGAGGAATCGACTTTGTAGAACTCTACAATAATTCTGATAAAATTATCGACCTCGCTCAATGGTATATCGCTTCTGCCATATTGGATGAAAACCCCGATTCCTTAGTGCGAATTACACCTATTACAGCTCGCTTTTCTTTCTTCCCCAATGCACATATTGTATTAGCCAATTTAGGAGGCGAATATTCTGCTAGTGGGCGTTTAGTAGGTGTTGGTGGTAATGTGATTATCGATCAATATGGTAGTTGTGGACCTGTACAAAATAACGCCTTTATTCCTGTATCTATCCCTTCAATGTCCGATGGAGAAGGCTTAGTCGCATTAACCGACTTACTGCAAACTACCGTTATGGACAAGCTACAATATGATGCCGATTGGCACCACGCGATTGTTGACGATGTAAATGGCGTTTCTTTAGAGCGTATTGACCCCGATGGTGTAACACAAGATCGCAATAATTGGCATTCTGCTTCAGCAGCCGTTTGTTATGCGACTCCTGGTTATTTGAATTCACAAAACTATGATGTAACTCCTGCTGAAAAATCAGTGAGTGTTGACCCGAAAGCTTTATCACCTGATAGCGACGGTTTTAATGACTTTACCAATATTAGTTACCGATTTGATGAACCAGGATATACGGCAAATATTACCATTTATGATGATCGAGGGCGTGAAATACGACACTTGGTGAAAAATGAATTGATGGGTAGTGAAGGTGTCTATAAGTGGGATGGTGCTAATGAGGCGGGAGAGAAAGCTAGTTTAGGTATTTATGTGATTTATATCGAAGTTTTCAAATTGAATGGTGATGTGGAGAAGTTTAAAGAGACGTGTGTGGTAGGAGGAAAACTGTAATTGATGATTGGGTGCGTAACGCCCACCCAATCATCCCGTCATCCAATCACCCAGTCATGGGTTTGCGTGAGGGATAGCAGCGATAGCTTGACGAAATAGATGCCTTTGTGAAGCAAGGCTGGGCAGGGCTGACAGCGGAAGACACTGCCCAGCCTATGCTGAACAGGCAGCTATGAGACAACTATAAGCGAATAGCCCGACCCACTACAAAAAAAAGGCGCAGTAGCATGTTATGCTATTGCGCCTTTTTTTGTAGTGGGGCACGCCCAAAAATTAATCAATTTTAATCATACCAAAATTATAAGCAGGATTCACTTTTTTCTTGGTTCTCGTTGCTTTTTGAGTCTTTTTCTTTTTATTCTTCATTGGCTGTTGAACCTGAGCCGCTTCATTGTTGTCTTCCACTTGTTGTATAGCTTCCTTCTTTTTATTCTTCATTGGCTGTTGGACTTCTTGTATATCCTCCTTACTTTCTGTCATAGGTGCTGGGATATAGGCTTTTTCACTAGTATTCATCATTGGCTGTTCGAGCGACGCCTTTTGTTGTCTTTCTTGTTGAATACGAACAAGACGCTCTAGTTTACCTTCCACACTATCGAGTGGCTGTCCTTTGAGAGAGGTTAAATTTCCTTCTGCATCAATGACAAAATAACCAGGAAGCAAGAATACCTTATAAGCATATTTAACCTCTGAATATTGCTCGGGTGCAATGAGGTTTATCCCGTCAATATCAAACTTGCGAATGAGGTCTTGACAAGCAGCCTTATTTTCATCAACTGCAATATTGACAAAACGCACTCCTTTTTTGGCAAACTCTTTTTTGAGCTGCTTGGTACGCTTAAAGTTGGCAATGCAAGGTGGACAAGTACTTGCCCAAAAGCTCACAAATACAATCTCTCCATCAAAATCATATAAGGATACCTTTTCTGATTCATTGTCGATTTTAGAAAGCAAAAAACTAGGAGAAGGTTTGCCTACTTCCAAACGCTGTTTGTTGTTGTAGGCACTTTCTACGATTTGCGATAAATCTTTATTCGGATTGTTTTTATAGAAGTGTTTTTTACGAGCATCGACAAGTGTAAAGTCTTCATCATTTATATCATTGACTAATAGAGAAGCCAGTAAAAAATATTTTCCATTACTCTCTTCAATATTACTATACAATAAGTCGTAGGTATCAATAACAGAAGCATCTGGACTGTCGGCATGTTTGCTAAATAAATAGTTGCCATATGCATGTAATAACCAACGATAAGTTGGATTTTGAGTGATGGCATTGGTATTGTCAAAGTCAATTTCTTCGGTGAAACTGTAGTAATCTACAGGGTATTCAGCCGTTTTTCCCCAATTTACATATGGGTAATTAAGGCGACTGATCATATCCTGATACTTAATGCTATGCTTTTGTAACTCGTAAAAAGATTCCGTTAGTGGATAGCTTGTATGAAAATCTTCTAATTTAGCTTCTTTCTCTTCTGTAAACTTAGTTACTTTCTTAGCAAATGCTTCAGGTTGTTTTTGATCAATAAGGTTGATGGTCGCTTCGTTAGACATAACAGGAAATGGTTCATAATCCAATTCTTTGTTTACAAAACGACTATCTCCATTCGATTTTTGTTGTTGAACAAGGTATAAGTTATCATGGTTGTTATCGCCCGAAAAGGTAATACTACTCAGTATATCATTCCCTTCGAAGTTCATTTCCATACGCGAGGCAGGTGTTACGTAAATTTGCAACTTTTGTAAGCCATGATTGAGCGTTAGGAATTGGGGTTCGGCAATATCTACTGCAAAAATGAATTTACTTTCGTCATTAATGGCTGTTTCCATGACAACAGGATTCAATAAAGGAGAATCCTGATATTCTAATTTGACAGTAAATTCAAGAGGATAAGAAATTTTACCGTGTATGATTGTTCTAGTATCTGTTGATTGGGCAACAAGTGTGTTAGCCCCTAACAAAAACAGGAAAGTAAAAATAAATGCGAAGCGCAACATCTGTTAAAATTTAAAGTAAATAGTTGAATAAACTTGGTGCTTTAACAACTATTAGTAGATAGATGAATCTCTATTAAAATATGATGAAAGAGAGTTACGGATTGTTATATTAACAAACACAAAAGATCATGCCAACAAAATTAATAAAGTTGTAGCATATATTTGTTTAATACGACTCGTAATCTATGTATTTTGAGGTAAATAAAGCCTAATTTTCCGTGCGTAGGACTAATTTGTCATAGAAAAGTTTAAGGATATACGAATTTTATTCAAATTCTGTTAGAACTATTAATTTTATACCTTTCTAAATCCTATCACTTTTAATAACTATGAAACCAACACTTTTAGTACTAGCAGCAGGAATGGGTAGCCGATATGGAGGACTCAAACAATTGGATGATGTAGGACCTGCAGGAGAAACAATTATTGACTATGCCGTATACGATGCCATTCAAGCGGGTTTTGGAAAAGTCGTTTTTGTGATTAGAGAAAGCTTTGAAACAGCTTTTCGAGAACAAATTACAGGCAGTTTTAAAGACCAAATTCCAGTACACTTTGTCCACCAAGAAGTCAATACGCCCATAGAAGGAATCGACGATTTACCAGAACGCTCCAAACCCTGGGGAACCGCTCATGCCGTATTAATGGCAGCCGATGTGATACAAGAGCCATTTGCAGTAGTTAATGCCGATGATTTTTATGGGCGCGGTTCTTTTGAATCAATGTCCGTTTTTTTGAGTCAAAAAGCAGCAGCAAGTCACTATTGTATGGTGGGTTTTGTACTTAAAAATACACTTTCCAAAAATGGAAGTGTCTCCAGAGGCGTTTGTTCGATGGATGCAGACAATTTACTACAAGATGTTGTAGAACGCACCAAGATTCAACGAGAAGGAGAACAAGTCTTTTTCGTAGACCAAGCTAAAAAATATCCATTATCAGAAGAAGCACTTGTATCTATGAATTTATGGGGCTTCCATCCTTCTATCTTTGCCCACATTCACCAACAATTTATTGACTTTGTAGCAGCTCATCGCGACCAACCTAAAGAAGAGTTTTACATTCCCTTAGTAGTCAATCAACTGCTACAAACCAAACAAGCAAAAGTAAGTGTATTACCCTCCAATGAACAATGGTATGGGGTCACCTACAAAGAAGACAAAGAAAGCGTTCAAAATTCCTTATTTCAACTGGCAGAACAAGGGCGTTATCCAAATCCAATTTGGGGCGAAAGTTAAAATTTGAGGTGCATGTTCTGACACTCATTTTTTTTTATGTATATTAGTAAGTCACTAACGAATAGTCGTTGGTAAAGTAAGTAGCTGTTGTTAAATAATTTCCTGTTTTTTAATTACAACTACTTAGTTATCCCTGTTTGAATAATCAATCTATTTTTTAATAACAGAATATCAAATTAATCATGGCAAGCCCTCAACCAGCAAAGACTTTGCTATCCCAGCTTTACAAATGGACAAAAACACAAGGAGATGCAGTTTTTATGCATCAACCTTTCGATGGAAAATGGAACACCTATACTTGGAATCAATTTGACGATCAAGTACGTCGTATGGCTAGTGCCCTCCATGCATTAAATTTGCCTCCCAAAAGCAAAATCGGAATCATTTCTAAAAACTGTGCCCACTGGTTGATGAGCGACTTAGCGATCATGATGAGTGGACATATCTCTGTACCTTTATATCCCAATATCAATGCAGAAACGATGAACTATGTACTGACACATAGTGAAGCAAAGGCATTGTTTGTCGGGAAATTAGATGATTGGGCAGGAATGAAAAGCGGTTTACCAGAAGATCTATACTGTATCTCTTATCCTATGTATGAAGAAGCAGGATACAATAAATGGAATGATCTTATTTCGAAACACGAACCAATGCAAGGAGAAGTAGATCGCGATTTGTCCGATACAATGACTATCATCTATACCTCTGGAACCACTGGAAAGCCAAAAGGAGTAGAACATACTTTTGAATCTATCGGATTTGCAATTGCAAATGCACTGACAGTAATTAGTGTACCGCCTAATTCTCGTTTCTTTTCTTACCTGCCACTTTCGCATATTGCCGAAAGAATGTTAGTTGAAATGGGAAGTATGTTCAATGGTTCGCAAATTTATTTTGCAGAATCACTAGCTACCTTCGCCGACAACCTTCGTACAGCAAGTCCTACGATTTTCTTAGGCGTACCTCGAATCTGGACGAAGTTCCAAATGGGTATCTTAGCCAAGCAACCTCAAGAAAAACTGGACAAACTAATTCGTATTCCACTACTAGGTAATTTTGTGAAACGCAAAATTCGTAAGGCACTCGGACTAAATGATGCTGTTCACTGTTTTACAGGAGCAGCACCTACACCACGTTCTTTAATGGAGTGGTTCAAAAAGCTAGGAATTACGATTCAAGAAGTATATGGAATGACCGAAAATTCGGCTTATTCACACTATACCCGTAAAGACAATATCAAGTATGGTTCTACGGGGCAGCCAATGCCACAAGTAGATGTGAAAATTAGCGATGTCGGAGAAATACTGGTGAAAAGTAAGGCGAATATGGTTGGTTATTACAAACAACCAGAACTGACCGAAAGTACTTTCGAGGATGGGTATCTCAAAACAGGTGATAAAGGAAAAATCGATGCACAAGGTTTCTTGAGCATCACGGGACGTGTCAAGGATATTTTCAAAACCGAAAAAGGAAAATACGTTTCTCCAAGTCCTATCGAACTAAAGCTCTCCAAAAATTCTAATATTGAGCAAGTTTGTGTGGTCGGAACAGGACTCCCACAACCTATCGCACTTGTTGTCCTCTCTGAAGATGCACAAAAGAAAGGGCAAAAGGAGATTGAAACTAGTCTCGCAAATACGCTGAAGGAGGTCAACCCAGTATTAGAAAAGCACGAAAAACTTAAAAAAATGGTCGTGCTCAAAAAAATGTGGTCAGTTGAAAATGGTTGCTTAACACCTACCCTCAAAATTAAGCGAGGACCTATCGAAGATCAATTTGTTCATCTATATACCACTTGGTACAAGGAAGAACCAGAAGTTCTTTGGGAAAACTAGTTGGGCGTGCCCTGTTTTTTTAGTCTGAAATTCA
>JAHDHP010000033.1 GCA_020631245.1 Bacteroidota bacterium
GCATTCTCTGCTCCTTGTGCTGCTTCAAAATAAGGCTTACGTCCAAAACCAAACATCCCTGCATACAAATTCTTAGGAAAAGAACGTACATACGAATTATAATGTTTAGCTGCCTCATTATACTCATCGCGCGATACCTTGATACGGTTTTCAGTACCTTCTAATTGGCGTTGTAAGTCTACAAAGTTACGATTACTCTTTATCTCTGGATAACGTTCTACAGATACCAATAAACGAGAAAGTGAACCCCCTAAACCACTTTGAGCAGCTTCAAATTTTTGCAATGCTTCTGGAGTGATATTACTAGGATCAATAGAGACTCCTGTAGCACGAGCACGGGCATTTGTTACTTCCGTCAAAATTTCTTTTTCCATATTAGCAGCTCCTTTTACGGTTTCTACTAAATTAGGAACCAAATCAGCACGACGCTGATAACTGTTTTGCACATTTCCCCACTTGGCGGCTACTTCCTCATCATAACTAACCATCGAATTATAACCACATGAACTAAAGGTCATCACAACCACTACTAAGCTCAATACTTTAATTGCATTTTTAAGCATGTTAACTATTTTTTATTTTGGTAATATATTAGTATTTATTTCTATTCTCCTTCCATAAATTAAGAAGTAGAAAGGTGAAAAAGTCACCCAAAAAGTGATGGTATTAGTGTTGGAAGAAAGATTCTATTCTTAAAAAGTTTGAAAGGCTGTGAAAGTTCAGGTAATTTTGGAAATTCGATCACCTCTCAAAAAAAGCTATGAACACCAAAGTAAAAGAATTCAATGATTATCGTGCCCAAATGAATGAAAAAATATTAGGGCAAGGCAACAAAGTAATGAGACGTATCTACAACCTTGATACCAATGCCTATGCGGAAGGCGCATTACCTGTCAAAACCAAAGAAATGCTCGGTTTAGTGTCTTCGATGGTGCTGCGTTGTGATGATTGTATCCGCTATCATTTAGGCAAATGTTATGAGGAAGGATTGAGTACCGAAGAAATTTTCGAGGTATTTGCAATTGCTAATTTGGTAGGTGGTACAATTGTGATCCCGCATACGAGGCGAGCGGTGGAGTATTGGGAGGCACTTAATGATGATTGAATGACAGGATGACAGGATGATTGGATATTGCGTAACGCTTATCCAATCATCCCGTCATGCAATCACCCAGTCATCGTCTTTTGCGTGAGGGATAGTAGCGGTAGCTTGGTAAAACAGCCGCTTTTGTGAAGCTACGACTAGCAGGGCTGACGGGAGGAAGACACTGCTAGTCGAATAGCTGAACTAGCGGCTGTGAGGCAACTACAAGCGGATAGCCCGACCCTTTTTTTGCTAATCGAAACCTGTCAGCTTGGCAAAACCTAACAGCTTGATTAGCAAAAAAGGGGGCACGCCCAATATCAACTTATTTAAACTCGTAAGCTTTTATGAAACAACTAAGCCTTATTATCCTATTACTGCTTACAACAGGCATTTTTTCTTGTGATGATACGCCAACTCCGAATCCCAATCCTACTAATCCAACAGGAGAAAAAGTATTTTACAATGGGGATATTTATACGGTAAACCCTGATCAAGAGTGGGCAGAAGCGATGTATGTGAAAGATGGGGTGATTCAATTTTTGGGAAGTACGGATGATGCAGAGCGAGAGGCTCCCGAAGATGCGGAATGGATCGATTTGTTGGGTAGTTTTGTAATGCCTGGTTTTCATGATGTGCATCTTCACCCATTGGAAGCAGCAACCGATAATTTTCAGTTTATATTGGATGACAGGATCGAAGACCCGGAAGATTATGCTTTTGATGTGGAAGATGCCATAAAACAAAACCCTGGGACGGGTTGGTTGCTAGGTTGGGGGCATTGGATTGATGTACCTTTGGCGGCTACTCGTTTGCCAAAAGAGATTATTGATGAGGTGGCTCCTGATCGCCCTGTGGCTATTATGGAACAGACTTCGCATTCTCTTTGGTGTAATTCGAAAGCCTTGGAATTGATGGGGGTGGACGATAATACGCCAGATCCGCCAGGAGGTATTATTATGCGGGATAAAAATGGGGAAGCGAATGGTTTATTGATTGATAATGCGGGTAATATGCTTTTGGATATTGCCTTGGCTCCGAGTCCTGAGCGTGCTCAAAATGACTATAATGGCTTGGTAAATGTGGCACTTCCTGAGTTGGCAATGTATGGGATTACTTCTATTTGTGATGCGCGTACGTATTGGAAACGAGAACACCATAAGACGTGGCAACGAGTGAATAACGAAGGAAAATTGACGGTAAGAGCGAATCTTGGTTTGTGGGCTTATCCTTCGGAAGAGGATGCTAGTCAGTTGGCGAGTTTGAAGGATTTATATAGCTTTGATGCGAATAGTTTGCTCCAAATCAATCAGATAAAATTGTATGGTGATGGGATTGTACATAATACGACTTCTGCGATGCATGATGATTATCATGTAGACTATTTTGATATGCCTACGAACAATGGGCTTAATTATTTTTCGGAAGAACGTATTGCGAAGTACATTCGTGAACTAGAAAATGTGGGATTTGATTTTCACATTCATGCGATTGGTAATCGCGGGGTACATGAGGCCTTGAATGCGATTGAACAGGCGGGAACAGCGCAAGGACGACATCGCTTGACGCATGTTGAATATGTGGATGTTGCGGATATGAATCGTTTTGCTCAACTCAATGTAACGGCTGATGCACAGGTGGCGGGGCATTTTACCCAACCTGATCAATGGCATGAAAATGATTATTTGATTGGTTCGGAACTGAATCAGAATAATATTCCGATTAAAAGTTTGCATACTGCGAATGCTAGGGTGACCTTGAGTAGTGATTGGGATGTAAGTGAATTGAATCCATTTATTGGCTTGGAGAATGCGGTGACTCGGAGTCCTCAAGAGCTAAGTTTGGAGGAAGCGATTAAGGCTTATACAATTAATGCGGCTTATGTGATGCGCCAAGAAGATAAAGTTGGAAGTTTAGAAGTAGGAAAAGAGGCGGATTTTGTTATATTAGACCGAAATTTGTTCGATATTGCACCACGAAATATTAGTCGTACTAAAGTGTACGAAACCTATCTCAGAGGAGAATTAATTTATGAACGGTAAAAGTCTCAGAGGAGTCAGACTTCAGGAGTCAGGGGTCAGAGGCTGTCTTGATTTTACAATCAGGCTTAGAAAAGGCATCTTTTTCGTCCCAATTATGTCTTTTTTTCGGCACGTAGTTCCACTATGCGCCTCAAAAAAGCCTACATTGGGTCAAAAAATCTAGCCTTTTCAGCCCCAATTCTAAAATCAAGACAGCCTCTCAGATTTTTCAGTTGAATCTTTACTTACCAATTCCCAAAACAACATTTATGTCAGCCACTTCCGATATCAAACGTCTTTATTTATTAGATGCCTACGCATTAATTTATCGCGCCCATTTTGCTTTTATTCGCAATCCATTGGTCAACTCAAAAGGGATGAATGTTTCTGCGATTACGGGCTTTGTTAATACGATTAATGATTTACTCACCAAAGAAGCCCATAAACCCACCCACTTAGCCGTTTGCTTTGATGTACATGGTCCAACAGAGCGAGAACTGGAATATGCCGAATACAAGGCTAATCGTGAAGAGATGCCTGAAGATATTCGGGCTTCCATTCCTTATATCCGCCAAATTTTAGAGGGCTTTCGTATTCCTATTTTGGAAAAAGAGGGTTTTGAAGCAGATGATGTCATTGGTACTTTGGCTAAGCGAGCGGTAAAGGATGATTTTGAGGTGTATATGGTAACACCTGATAAGGATTATGGGCAATTGGTGGAGGATAAGATATTTATGTACAAACCTTCTACTCGTGGAAAACCCAGAGAGATTTTGGGAGTTGCAGAAATTTTGAAGCGTTGGGAAATTGAGAAGGTCGATCAGGTGATTGATATTTTGGGATTGATGGGTGATGCGGTGGATAATATTCCAGGGGTGAAAGGGGTTGGGGAAAAGACGGCTATCAAGCTTTTGAAACAGTTTGGTTCGATTGAAAACATGCTGGAAAATACGGATCAAATTAAAGGGAAACTACGCGAAAAAGTGGAAAACGACAGGGAGATGGCGCTACTATCGAAGAAGTTGGCGACGATTATTTGTGATGTGGATGTGCCTTATGAACCTGAAGAGTATGTCCTATCTGAGTTGGATGTACCTAAGCTGACGAGTATTTTTCAAGAGTTGGAGTTTAGGACATTAGGACAGCGCATTTTGGGAGAAGGCTATACCTTAAATGCGAAGACAGTTGGAACTAAGAAGAAAAAGAAAACGGGACAATTAAGTTTGTTTGGTGAACAGCCCAATCAGAACAATGCCGCTTTGTTAGAAGAAGTAGAGACAGAGAAAGGACAAAATATTGAGAATACAGAGCATGATTATCAACTAGTTGATACTGTAGAAGGACAAGAAAAACTAGTCCAACAATTACTCGCCCAAGAACTTGTTTGTTTTGACTCTGAAACAACGAGTGTAGATGCTAATAATGCCGAATTAGTAGGTTTATCATTCGCTTGGGAGGCTGGCAAGGCTTACTATGTACCTTTAGCTGCCGATCAAGAAAAATGTAAAGCGACTTTAGAACTATTCCGTCCTTTTTTCGAATCGGACAAAGTGGCAAAAGTTGGGCAAAATATCAAGTATGATATGCTGGTGTTGAAGTGGTATGATATGGAAGTTAAGGGCACTTTACACGATACGATGTTGGCGCATTACCTTATTGAGCCTAATATGCGCCACAATATGGATTTGATGGCGGAGACCTATCTTCATTATACACCTGTATCAATTGTAAGTTTGATTGGTAAGAAAGGAAAGAAACAACTAAGTATGCGCCAAGTTCCTGTGGAGAAGGTGACGGAATATGCAGGGGAAGACGCTGATATTACCCTCCAACTACATCACAAATTTGCCCCTACTGTTGGCAAAGAAGAAATCACTAAGTTGTACAGTGATATGGAAATGCCACTAGTGCGGGTACTTACTGACATGGAATATGAGGGTATTAACTTGGATAAGGAGTTTTTAGAAAATTATTCGGAGGAACTAGGTAAAGATATCCTCTCTTTAGAAGAAGGAGTATATGAAGCGGTTGGAAAACGTTTTAACCTTAAATCACCCTCTCAACTGGGCGACATTCTATTTGGCGAATTGGAAATTCCATACAAAGGAAAGAAAACCAAAACGGGTAAGTATTCTACAAATGAAGAAACCCTTAAGAAAATAGCGGCCAGTGGCCAATATCCCATCATGGATCAAATACTTGATTTTAGAGAGCTTACCAAGCTAAAAAGTACATATGTAGATACTTTGCCTCAACTCCTAAATCCAAAAACTGGACGTATACACACCACCTTCAATCAAGCTATTGCTGCTACGGGTCGATTGAGTTCGGCTGATCCTAATTTGCAGAATATTCCTATACGTACCGAAAAAGGGCGAATGGTTCGAAAAGCTTTTATTCCTAGAAATGAGGATTTTATTCTGATGGCTGCCGATTATTCACAGGTAGAGTTGCGTTTGATGGCCGAATTGAGTCAGGACAAAGCAATGCTTGATGCCTTTCAAAATGGGATTGATATTCACTCGGCTACCGCTGCCCGCGTCAATGGGGTGGAACTAGGAGCAGTAAGCCCTGAAATGCGTCGCAAGGCAAAAACGGTCAATTTTGGGATCATTTATGGTATTACCGCCTTTGGCCTTTCTCAGCGTATCGGTATTAGTCGTACAGAAGCTAAAGAAATTATTGAGGAGTATTTTAAGCAGTATACGGGCATTAAAAAGTATATGGATGAGATTGTCGAAAAGACTCGTAAAACGGGTTATGCAGAAACAATACTAGGACGTAGACGCTATTTGAAGGACATTAATTCAAGTAATAACACGGTTCGTGGATTTGCAGAACGAAATGCTATTAATACGCCTATTCAGGGATCGGCTGCTGATTTGATAAAACTGGCGATGATAAATGTGCATAAAGAAATGAATAAGCGTCAGTTGAAGTCGAAGATGCTCCTACAAGTTCATGATGAATTGGTGTTTGATGTGCATCGTTCGGAATTAGAGGAAATGGAAGTATTGGTAAAAGACTTGATGTCGAATGCGATGCCTAGTTTGAAAGTGCCTTTGGAGGTGGAAGCGGATACGGGAATGAATTGGTTGGAGGCGCATTGATTGGGTGATTGGGGAAACACGGAGGACACAGAGAATGAACACGGAGGACACAGAGAGGGAACTACAAGCTTATAAACGTAAAAAGGGTTGAGGTTTTTAACCTCAACCCTTTTCGTATCAAAAATAGGTAATGAACACATTAATTGTATCCTACATTCATTATGCTTCTTTAGCAGCTGACTTCTCAGCCTTCTCATTAAAATCAGCGATAGATTGATTTACTTGTTCGATCTTGTCATAGTTTAACGAATAGTAAATAAACTTGCCTTCTCTTTTGGTGTGAACCAAATCTACATTTCTAAGAATGCGTAAATGTTGTGATGTGATAGACTGCTCTAGCTTCAATGTATTATAAATTTTGTTTACATTGATTAGTTTTTTCTGGTCTACAAACTCAACAATTGCTAATCTTAATGGATGTGCAATAGCCCGTAAAATTTCCGTAGCCGTGTTCAGATTCTCTTGATTGAATGCTGTCATCTCAATAATGTTTATGCTGTAAAAAAATGAAAATGTCTACTTGTACCAAATACTTTATACTTTTTTGCTAAGAATTGAATAATTAACTAAAGAAGTACATTTACGAGGGATAACTTATTTTACATAAAATCTTCAAATATAAATTTAAGAAAAAAAATTGTAAAACAATATCCTATATCGTATTATTTTATATTCAACGAAAATAATGAAGATAAGTTACGCTCAAAGATGTTTTTTTTTCATAATAAAACTCCACATGAGTAATTATTTACAAAAAAAGCTAACACAATAGCATTATACTGTATATAAAGTATTTGGAAAAGTAATGATGTGCTTTGGGGGTTTATTGGGAGATGGGGTCGATATTCAAATTGGAAATATTCATGCTCACTTATATCACATATTGTACCAATTGTAAAAAAAAATCCCTAAGAATTTTATTCTTAGGGACTTTTTTATGGAAAAGACATTATTTTTTACATTTAGTATGTAAATATCTTTACTGTCTTATCTTGCCAATTCTTCTACTAACTGAGCGATTTCAGCAATACGGTCATGATTCAAAGAATAGAAGATATACTTACCATCTCTTTCAGTAATAACAACTCCTGCACGACGAAGAATTGCTAAATGTTGAGATGCTACAGATTGCTCTAAACGCAATTTTACGTAAATCTCAGTTACTGTAAGTCTTTTATTTTCTTCTAATAACTGAACGATTGATTGACGTAATTTATGGTTGACTGCTCTTAAAACCAATACAGCTTTACGCAGTAAATTATAGTCCAACTTAATTGGATTGTCTGTATTCTGACGGATAACTACTGTATCCGTTTTGCTTAGTGTTCCCATTACTAGTAATTTAATTAAAATGAATAAAAAAAGGTTAAAATAGATTATTTACAGTTTATTACTATCACAAAGGCAAAAATAAGCATATCTTTAATTTTTTCAAAGAAAAACACTTATATCTTCCCTTTATTACTTATATGCGGGATATATTTACTTAAATATGTTGGTTCATAATAGGCAATGTCTTCAAATGCGTTTGATGCAAAGGCATTTTGTGCTAGATCCATCATGTTTTTTGCGGAGCAATATAAATCATTTAAAATACTAGCATTATTCATTTGCTCCATCAATTCTACATATTTAGTTACCCCTGTACCAAAAAACCAAGTAGGTTTATGTAGATAGTTTTTGAATGTATTTTCGTTGACTTTTTGGAGTGTGATAGGAGCTATTTCGGTAAGTGTATGATCGTAAACAGTTGTATAAGCTCCCATTCCTCTAGCATCTATTAGTGGAATATAATATCCTTCTTGCTGATTACATTTTTGAATAGCTTTCCAGGCAAGGGCTTTTAGGGTATTAATACTCAATAATGGCTTATCGAAGCCAAAGGCTAATCCTTTGGCTGTAGAACAACCTATTCTCAAACCTGTATAAGAGCCAGGTCCTCCACTTATAGCAATCGCATCAATATCAGTTAAATTGTATGCTGTATTTTCAAAGATCGTTTGGATATAATTATTAAGCAATGCATTATGTGATGCTTCGCCTCTTATTTCCTCTTTTACTTTCAACAAGTCATTCCCATTACCTAGTGCTACTGAACAAACGGGTGTTGCTGTCTCTATCATCAGAATAAGTCCCATAAAAAATGCTTACTATACATTTCTATTAAAAAAAAGTAGCTTCTTCTTAGTCATTTTTTTGAAAGAAAAAACTTAAAATAATTCAAATTGCACCTCTAAAAACATCGTAACACTATTTAGTATACTTAATAAAAAAATACAAAACTGTGATTTTGACGCCCTATTGTCACAAGGTCACTTTTTTCAATACTATTTTTTTTACTTGTATTATTTTAATGAAAAGAACTTTTTAGCAAAAACAACTTTTTCTATATGAGAAAAACCAGAATACCAGTCAAATTCTCTCTACTAAAATTAAACATGCTTTATTGTTCTAAAGCATTGTGTATGAGCAAAAAAATATATCTACTGTACAGACAATTATTCTAATTAACTTAATCAGCCATATAAAGGTACAAATAATAAACCCTTTTCCCTCGTAACAAATAGCAATATTGCAATATATTTACAATAGTCGTTATTTTTTTTCGATATACGATATGTTACTCTCCAGCTAAGATTTGCTGATATCGTTCTTTATCTTTAAATAAGTCCAGTGCTTCCAATACAATAGGGTCACTATCTAAACTAGCTTCTACTTTTCCTTTTTCATAATAATAACGACTGATTATCTCTTCTTTTAGTAATTGGCTTATCTCGTCTTTAAAACGGTATATATCAGACGATTTAGATTGTATTACTTTTGCTTTCAAATTATCTAAACTACTAGCAACATTCGAATCATATTTTTCCTTTTTAGTGCTTTCCTGCAGCTTAGTAATTAAGTCTTCCGTCTTAGTATCATAATTATAACTACGTCCTTGTACATAGGCTACAAACTCACTGTAAAGCGACTCACTAATTTCAAACTCATTCGCTGGAGCTATAGAATCGTTCTTTTTACGAAAATCACTGACAAAGTCTAACAGCAAATGTTCTTTTAACAAACTCTGTGTCACGCGTGCATATTCTAATTTCTCCATTTCTATATCAGGATCTACTCCTCCGCCATCATACATAAGGCGTTTATTTTTGGAATAGAATTTTGTTCGTAAAGAATCAGGGACTTTAATGGACCCATCTTTATATCTTCCAGAATAATCAATTGCTTGTACACACCGTCCACTAGGAAGGTAATATTTGGCAACCGTTAGTTTAAGTTTGGAATTATATCCAATATCTCTTGTTTGTTGAACAAGCCCTTTTCCAAAGGTGCGTTGCCCAATGACCACTCCTCGATCATGATCTTGCATACAACCCGCAAAAATTTCGGAAGCAGAAGCAGAACGACCATCTGTTAATACTATTAACGGTATTTCTGTATCAAAGGCTGCACCAGGTGTTTTATATTCTTTTTGCCAGTCGGCTACCTTACCTTTCGTACTTACTACCATTTCTCCTTGTTCTACAAATAAATTGACCATTGTAACAGCTTCTCCTAACAAACCTCCTCCATTGTGACGCAGATCAATAATAATAGATTCTACTTCATTATCTTTTTGTAGTTTTTCAATAGCTCCTTTCACCTCTTGTGTACATCCTCTCTTGATAAAAGTACGCAACTTTACATAGGCAGTTTTGTCGTCTACCATACCAAAATAGGGGATACTACTTTTAATATTTTTAGCTCGTGTAACCAATGCCGTTTGAGGAGTTGATTTTCCGAGTCGTTCATAGGTGATTTGCACATTAGAACCAGGTTCTCCTACCAATACCTTTTGCACATCTTCTACTGAACGATCTTTGGCTGTTGCACCACCTACTGCGGTGATTCGATCTCCTACTATTAATCCTGCTTCGAATGCAGGCGTTCCTTTATCTAATTTAGAGATCGTGACATAAGGATCGCCTTTTTTCTTAATTAAGCCCACTCCAATATTACCAGCACCTCCACCTTGTTGCATTCGATACCCCTCAATTTGTCCTTCAGAGATATAGTTTGTATAAGGATCTAAGGACTTAAGCATAGAGTCAATGCCCGAACGCATTAACTTAGCAGGCTCTACATCATCCACATAACTTTTATTTACTTCTCTATAAAGACTTTCGTACAATTCTAAGTTTTTGATAATAGCAAAGAAACGACTATCGTCTAAAGAAAAAGCAAGTAAGCTAAAGGCTGTTATACCTAAAACGAGTATACTTACGATTGTATATTTTTTGGCTTGTTTCATGGAAAGTGGATAATTAATAAATCCAATGATTATAGATTCATCGTTTAAGGGGCGAGGAATTCTATTATTTTTTCAATAACTCATCATACTTTTGCGTATCTAGTATTTGTAAGGCTTCAGCTATGGCCTTATCATCTTCTAGCCCTTCTTGGATACGTCCTTGTTGGAAATAATAACGAGCTGCTATTTCGTATTCCAACGCATTCTTAATCTCCTCCTTAAACTTCACTAAATCCTGTTTTTTATCATGTTGAATTTGTGCTTTCAAGCTTGTTAATTCTCCCTTGAGTGTTTCTTCGTATTTCTCTTTTTTAATCGTTTCTTCTAATGTTTTCAACAAACGATCACTCTCTGTTTCATAGTCATACTCTTTATCGGCAAGGTAGGCTACAAATTCGTCAAAGTCAGCATCGGTTAACTCAAAATCTTCAGGGCTAGGAATAGACTCTTTTTTGCTTCTATAAAGATTTGCGTAATTAAAAATTAGCTCTTTGCGAATAAGGCTAAAAGCAATATTGCTATACATTTCTTCCTTCACTTCAATATCAGGATCAATCCCACCTGCATCATACACCTTTCTTTTTTTAGTGGTATAAAATACAGAACGTAAAGAATCAGGTATTTTCTCTAATTTATCATTATAACCACCTGAATAATCGACTGCCTGTATACAACGCCCACTAGGAAGATAGTACTTGGCGGTGGTGAGTTTTAATTTGGTATTATATCCAACATTTTTCGTTGTTTGAACCAAGCCTTTCCCATAACTTCTATTTCCCATTACTAAAGCTCGATCTAAATCCTGCATGACCCCTCCAACAATTTCAGAAGCAGAAGCTGAACCTCTATCAATCAATACAGCTAATGGAATATCTATATCAACTGGTAATTCTTCGGTTTGGTATGATTTATCCCATTTTGTTTCCTTGCTTTTTGTATTAACAACAGAAGTAGACTTAGGAAGAAAAATACCTGCCACATCAATCGCTTCACTCAATAAACCACCGGGGTTACCTCTTAAATCTAGTATGACTGAGCTAATATTGTGTTCTTGTTTCAAACGATTTAGCTCAAAAGCTACTTCTTGATAGCTTTTTTCAGTAAATCCAGCCAATCGAATATAGCCTGTATTATCATCGACCAATCCAGCATAAGGAACACTCTTTATTTTAATCTCTTCTCGTTTAAAGACTTTTTTTAAGGGAGCACTTTCTCCTAATCGTTCTATTTCAATAGTTACCTCTGTTTTGGGTGTTCCTTTTAATAGTTTGCTAATTTCAGAAGTCTTTAAGTTCTTTGCTGACTTTCCATCAATAGTCAATATTTTATCTCCTGCTCGTAAATCAGCTTTTTCTGCGGGAAAACCTTTATAAGGTTCTGCAATAATAATATACTCTCCTCTAGGACGAATAGTAGCACCTATACCGCCGTACTTACCAGTAGTTTGTAATTGATAGCCAGAAAGATCTTCTTCAGGGATAAAAGAAGAATAGGGATCAAGAGATTTCAACATTCCATCAATAGCAGTACGCGTTAATTTTTCAGGTTGAATTTCATCTACATAATAGGTATTCAACTCTCGAAAAATGTTCGTATACAATTCTAAGTTTTTAACTAACTCAAAATTACTACTACGCGTAACAAAACTTAAAAATAAAATAGCTGTTAGTGCGATGAGGATGGAATATTTACGCATCAATGGATGGATTTAAATCGCTTGTGATTTAGTAATAAATACGACAATTCGAATAAAGTAAGCTATATACAGTAATGAGCTAAAACTTATCGTATTAAATAAGTCATCAAATTATATGCCTCCTTATTTCAGAAAATGAAATATTATATTTTTTTGACAAAAAACCTTTATTTCAAATATAATTTTCCAAGAAAGCAACATTTAGACGCTTTATAATATAATTGAGTCACTTTAAAGACTGTCTTTATTTGTAGGATTGCTGTACAATTTATTGGATACTCGAATAATAAGTAACCATAATTACTTTAACGCCCAACAAATGCGATTTGTTTAAGATTATGGTACAGGATCATGTCCACTACCTCCCCAAGGGTGACAAGACAAAATCCGCTTTGTAGCTAAAAACGTACCTTTAAACAAACCATGTTTTTGTAGTGCTTCTATCGTGTATTGAGAACAAGTGGGTGTATAACGACAAGTGGGAGGAAGAAATGGAGAAATAGCTATTTGGTAAAAACGAACCAACAAGACAAGTAGCCATTTAAATGGCCAGGTAAGCAACTTAAAAAACGGATCAACTGCTTTCATGTATCTTAGATAAGTATCGAATACTATGTATCATTTTTGAACGCATAAGTTCAAATGGAACTTCCTTCTTAGATATGAACACAATCATGACCGCCAATTGTTTATCAGACCTTTGAATAATATCTTGCAATGGTGACTTGTTGACGCGATAAACTTCGCGCATTTGTCGCTTAATTTGATTGCGTTTGACAGCAAGCGGAAAATTTCGAGTGGAAACGGAAAATGCAAATTGGACAGGCAGGGAATGAGGTAACTCACAAGTCCTCCAAATAATTCGGTAGGGGAAAATCACCTTTGATTTTCCTTCCGTAAAAAGAGAAGCAATTATTTTTCGACTCTTAAGATGTTCTTTCTTCTTAAAAGAAACATCTTTTTTAGGCCCTAACATAAAACCTTAGTCTTATAAGTTGGCGCACAAAAATAACCATCAAATGTATAAAGGTGATGATTATTTTTGATTAGCACTTATTTTACTTATTACGGCTTTCGTCAGAAACAGTCAATTTAGCACGTCCTTTAGCTCTACGTCTAGCTAACACTTTACGTCCACTTTTCGAACTCATACGTTCGCGGAATCCGTGCTTATTCTTTCTTTTTCGTCTTGATGGTTGAAATGTTCTTTTCATTTTATATCATTCTTTTTGAGCGCACAAAGATAGTATTAATCTATTAGAAATGGAAGTAAATCATGCAATTTAATATAACATGACCAGCACCTTCCCCCCTTCTATCCATTCATTGAAATTAAAAATTCTTCGTTTGTGCGTGTTCCTTTCATATGTTGTGTGAGGAAATTCATAGCCTCCTCAGTGGTCATATCAGCCAAATGCTTACGTAAAATAAGCATACGTTGTAATACATCCTTATCTAACAATAACTCTTCTCGACGTGTACTAGAGTTGGTCAAATCAATAGCAGGATAGATACGGCGATTCGCCAATTTACGATCTAATTGTAATTCCATATTACCCGTTCCCTTAAACTCCTCAAAGATCACTTCATCCATTCTAGAACCAGTATCAATCAAAGCAGTTGCTAAGATAGTCAATGACCCTCCATTTTCAATATTACGAGCAGCACCAAAGAACTTTTTAGGTTTGTGTAAAGCATTTGCTTCCACCCCACCCGATAGCACCTTACCAGAAGCAGGAGCAGTTGTATTATGCGCTCTAGCCAAACGAGTAATAGAGTCTAATAAAATAACAACATCATGCCCACACTCTACCATTCGTTTTGCCTTCTGCAAAATAATATTCGACACTTTTACATGACGTTCAGCAGGCTCATCAAAAGTAGAAGCTACTACCTCCGCTCTTACACTACGTTGCATATCTGTTACCTCCTCTGGACGCTCATCAATCAATAAGATAATCAAATAAGCCTCTGGGTGATTTTTAGCAATTGCATTCGCAATATCTTTTAATAAGAACGTCTTACCCGTTTTTGGTTGGGCAACAATTAATCCCCTTTGTCCTTTTCCTATTGGAGTAAACAAATCAATACAGCGAGTAGAGATATTACCTTCCATAGAAAGGTTGAATTTCTCTTCTGGGAAAAGAGGTGTTAGGTAATCAAAAGGCACACGGTCACGCACATCTTCTGGTGACTTACCATTAATACCTTCTACTTTTAACAAAGCAAAATACTTTTCTCCATCTTTAGGTGGACGAATCGCACCTACGACTGTATCTCCTGTTTTTAATCCAAATAATTTTATTTGAGAAGGAGAGACATAAATATCATCTGGTGAAGTAAGGTAGTTATAATCTGAAGAACGTAAGAAACCATATCCATCTGACATCATTTCCAAAACTCCTTCTCCTGCAATTACTCCATCTATTTCAATATTAAAAAAGTCTTCTTCTTTCTCTCGTTTTCCTCCTCGCTCATCGCGATCGCGGTAGTTACGATCATCGCGAGAACCTCGATCGCGATCATCACGGTCACGATAGTTGCGATCATCGCGGTCGCGATAGTTACGGTCATCACGAGAACCTCGATCGCGATCATCGCGGTCGCGATAGTTACGGTCATCGCGAGAACCTCGATCGCGATAGTTACGGTCATCGCGAGAACCTCGGTCACGATCATCACGGTCGCGATAGTTGCGATCATCGCGGGAACCTCGATCACGATCATTACGAGAACCTCGATCACGATCATCACGTGAACCTCGATCGCGATCATCTCGATCACGATAGATGCGATCATCACGAGAACCTCGATCACGATCATTACGATCATCACGTGAACCTCGATCACGGTCATTACGATCATCACGTGAACCTCGATCGCGATCATTGCGAGCACCTCGATCACGATCATCACGGTCGCGATAGTTGCGATCATTACGGGAACCTCGATCACGGTCATCATTAGTGTCATGATCCTCTACTACCTCTTCGCTTTCCGCAACAGGCTCAACAAACTCCTCAACAGGTTCTTCTTCAATAGGCTCCACCTCAACAGGTTCCTCCTCTTGCACCTCCTCTTTTACAGGTGTCTTTTCTTCCACTGTCTTTTTTTTTCGGACAGTACGTGCTCTTTTTTTTGTGGCAGATTCTTCCTTCTTTTTTGTTTTAGGACGATCAGCTTCCTCCGCCTCTTTTTGTTCCTGTATAATGGCCTGACGATCCAAAATTTTAAAGATCAGTTCTTGTTTGTTGAGTCGCTTATAGCTTTTCACTTTAAGCTGCTCAGCAATATCCTTCAATTCTGGCACCAGCATTTCATTAAGCTGCAGAATGTCGTACATTCGATCCATATTTAGTTATATAAAAAATAGATATTATCCATCAAGACATACCTTTGGTACAGGTCTTGACATCAAAAAAATATGTGGATTTGGATTATTTTGTAAAAGAAGAAGTGTAAAAATTATGCAGAAAAACGCACAATGATACATCAAGTTTTATACAATACCAAAAAATCAATAGAAAAAGAAATAAGCTATTGCTAACTCCTATTCATTTTACCAAAGCCAGTAAACACGTTATTATTCTTAAGATAATATTAGAACATAAGTTGCCTAAGTACGTTGTACAACGCAATAACAAGGGTAGAAAATACTATAAAGGAACTATAATTCTGAACATTAAATTGTAGGGGAACCATCATTTATTAACCTTTCCTACTAAATACAAACAAATTATATAAAAAACACCTCCCTATTGAGGATTCTATATTAAATTAATAAGATATTAGTAGAATAATAAATAATTGAATCTAAGGTGAGCTACCAGCTTGTAGAATTAGATACCTTATCTTACACGTTCAATTTTTGATCGGATAATGGTAAATGGGGGCCGTCATTATGATCGGTCAGTCTATCTTCGTAAAAAATTGGGTATTCTTAGTGAAAGCCTCTTTATACAAAGACATCCACATTAGTTGAAGGTTTGAAAAAGTATGCAAATTTGAATATAGGAGCAGTAAAACTTACTTTTGATACCACAAATATACAATAAAAAAGCTGATAAACAATCAGAAAGCAAATTTCAATCATACTATTAGCTATATTTGTGCCAAATTTTGGATCATTATGTTAGAATTGAACATTATTAGAGAAAAGCCAGACTATGTGAAAGAACGCCTGGCAGTTAAGCATTTTGGTCAACTTGAAATTGTTGACCGCATTGTTGAGTTGGATATTAATCGCCGATCTACTCAGAAAAACCTCGACGACTCGCTCAACAAAAGTAACACCCTATCCAAAGAGATAGGTGCTTTGTACAAAACTGGGAAACGCGAGGAAGCAGAAGCGATGAAAGCACAAACAAATGTGCTGAAGGAGCAAATCAAACAATTTCACGACGATTTATCAGCTATCGAAGAGGAGTTGAAAGGTCAGTTGGTGTTATTGCCCAATTTACCTCATACATCTGTTTCACCAGGAAAGACCCCTGAAGATAATGAAGTGGTTCGCTCTTTTGGTGACCTACCCGAAATGGGAGATGAAGCCAAGCCTCATTGGGAACTATGCGATGAGTACCATCTTATGAGCCTGGAGTTGGGAGTAAAAATTGCAGGTGCTGGTTTTCCTGTCTTTTTAGGTCAAGGAGCGCGTTTACAAAGAGCCATGATCAACTTCTTTTTGGATGAAGCTCGCAATGCAGGTTATCAAGAAATCGTTGCTCCACTTTTGGTAAATGCAACAACTGCTTTTGGCACCTGCAATTTACCCGACAAAGAAGGGCAAATGTATTTTGTTGGAGAAGACAACTTCTATCTTATTCCTACTGCTGAAGTACCCTTGACCAATATTTATCGAGATGAAATTTTGAAAGAAAGCGATTTCCCAATCAAAGTCGCTGGCTACACCCCTTGTTTCCGTCGAGAAGCGGGTTCGTATGGGGCACATGTTCGCGGCTTAAATCGCGTACACCAGTTCGACAAAATTGAGATTGTACAAATCCAACATCCCGACAAATCATATGAAACGCTCGAAGAAATGGTCGTACATGTAGAAGGGATTCTTCAAAAGCTAGAACTCCCTTATCGTATCTTGCGCCTTTGTGGGGGTGATGCTACGTTTGCTTCTGCCCTTACCTATGATTTTGAAACCTATTCTGCCGCTCAAAAACGCTGGTTAGAAGTGAGTTCTGTTTCTAATTTCGAGACTTTCCAGAGTAATCGAATGAAGCTTCGCTTTAGAGATAAAGACACCAAAAAAACGCGTTTAACGCACACCCTCAATGGTAGTGCTTTGGCATTGGCTCGTATCATAGCCACATTGTTGGAGAACAACCAAACACCTGATGGAATTAAAATTCCGAAGGCATTGCAGCCGTATACAGGTTTTGAGATGATTACCAAATAGGAGGGGTCAGGTAACAGGAGTCAGATTTTGATAGAGACAAGGCATGCCTTGTCTGTACGATCAGTCCATAGTCCATAGAAGCTATACAATTATCATGTTCTGGGCGTGCCCCCATTTTTATGAATTTGTTTGTTCATGCGAGGACGCATGAACAAACAAATTCATAAAAATGGGGTCGTGCTATCCGCTTGTAGTTGCTTCATACCTGCTAGTTCAGCCAAAGCCCTAGCAGTGTCTTCCGCTGTCAGCCCTGCTAGGTCAGGCTTCACCAAGCAGCTATTTTAGCAAGCTATCGCTACTATCACTCACGCGATACAATGGCTGAATGAGCGAATGACTGAATGGGCGTTACGCTGCATCCAATCACCCTGTGTCATCGGACATCATTTTGTGCAAATAGAGGTGGAATGTTAATTGAAAGAATTATCAAACCTACTAGAAGTTATCCGAGGATAACGATACAGGCATTTTGCATAAAGAGTTATATTTTAAACAGTTTATTATCTTGAGAAAGAGCAATTATTTCATAGGAAGAGGTGTTTATATCGTTAGGAATTTTATCTTTTAATATAGGCACGATGTACTGTCCATTCAAACTAGTTGCCACCTCCACTATTGTTTTCAATTGGTTGCTATGAATAGTTTCTATTTGGTCATGCATCACAAAGTGGAGGGACTCAATTCCTACTTTGTCTGCAAACTGAATATAGGCAAAATCAAAAGCCGCTATTTGCCCTTTCTTCTTGCCTGTACTAGGGTTCCCTTCTATATTAGTTACTACTAAACGATAAGCTTTTTCATCTTTTTTAGAACTTAAAAGGTAGTGTTCTCCATAAAGGATATTCGATATTTCAGAAAAATAAGTATTAAATAGTGTGATTCTATCCTGTATAACTTGATCTTTTTGGTTAATTTTCTTATTTATCTCACCCAATTCCTCCTTTAAGTCTTCTAGATGTTGATTAGATTTATTCCAAAATCGCCGCAACTCTTCAAGTTTTCCTTTATTTTCATAGTAATTATTCAAATCTTTTATAATTATCTCCAAATCTTCAAGTAGTCCTAATTTTTCAAGTTTTTGGGTAAGTTCTACTTCCTGTTTTCTTAGGGAAGCTATTTGCTTAGAGAGTTGCTCCATTTCTGTTTTTATATCTGGTAGTTCTTGGGTAATATATTCCAATTTTTGAGCAATAAGATCGTTATGAAATTTCAGGGTTTGTTCAAAAGAAACTTGTATATTAGGAATAAAGGATTTGGCTTTTTGGTATAGTATTGCAATTTGACTATTATCAATATTACTTACTTCTCCTTCTAGTTCCTTTTTGCTTTCCTGTATTAAGTCTTTTCGAATAATTAAGCGACTTTTTTCATTCGATAATTGGTTGAGTTTTCTTTTTACTTGATTTAGGCGGTCAATATCTTTTTCATAATTGGGGTTGAGCTTAAAATTCTTTTTTTGCTCACTTAGCTTTTCTATTTTTGAATCAACAAAGATAAGTTGCTGATTTATTAATGATAATTCTCCTTCATCTTTGAGTCTTTTTTGAAAATTTTCTTCTTTGCGTATTTCTGCCAATACCATTTCTTTGTCATGATGCTGATCGGTTTGTACACCTAACCAAAACAAATATAAAGCTTCGTATTCCTCTACCTTTGTAAAAGAATTAAGTACCTTTACAATGTTAGTCATCTTGTTTTGTTCATCTCTTATATTTTTAGAAACAATCTGCTTAAAGGTGGGCTTTTCTTCAGTAAATCCAAAGATCACCTCTTTTAGTTTTCTATCAAAATCCTTAGTATTGGGAATGCTTTCCCCGTTTACTTCCTGAATTTTAGCTTTTCGTTTCAAAAAATTCCGACGAATAATTACTTTTCTAGACTCTTCATTTTCTAAATTTTCCCAAAGCTCTACTGTTATAAGAACTTGCCTGTCTTCCAAAAAGTTTTTAATTAATGTGTTTGGCTGCTTTTTAAACTCACCATCCATATAGATGTTCTTTCCATCTGAACCAAAACAAAAATCTACCAATCTTAAAATAGTCGTCTTACCGATATTATTGCCTGTCTCTTTACGTTCCAATTTGTTACTTTCATCCACGATTAGATTAAGTCCTTTTTGGAAAGAAATATCTCTAATAATTCCTTCCTTACTTTGTATTACAAGTCGTTTTAAAAACATTTTTCTATAAATCCTTTTTCGCCTTGTTTGATTACACCTAATAGGTATAACCAGTCAAGCGTGAGAGAATAGAGGTAGATAGAGATATTACATGATTTTTTTAAGCTGTTGTACAACTCAAAATAATCCTGCTTAACACTTGTCGATCGTTCTAAAATCTTTATCACCTCCGCTCCTAAATAATAAAGATCTCGTTCTGGATGTGTATGTTTGCTTACAATCATTGTTTAGTGGGTTCTTCGAGAATGTCACAATTAAAAAAAGCGTCTACCATTATTGCTTTTAAGCTTATATTAATTGCCTCATAGGGAAGTTCAATCTTTTCTTCTTTATCCAAAATATTCCACAATTCATTTTCTACATTAGCAAAAATAGTGTCTGCATTTTTTCGGATGTCTTCCATCCTTGTCCCAAATTTACCTTTTTCTTGTAAATAAAGTGTGTTTATATTTTTCAAAACAAATTCTTTTCTGCTAGAGCCATGCCTCTCTATTTCTTCATACGATTTTCTTATTTTTCCTTGATAAACTCGATAGTCTTCAATAAGGGGAGCGTAAGCTATTACATTATTGTAAGTGATCTTAGTAATTGGATTAGGAGCAGTAATAGGCTTACTTTCTGTAGAATTGTCAAACAAATGTTTTCCTAATACCTTAATAACAACCGCTAAGGCACTTTCGTTTCGAGAGAAGGTAATTAATTCGTCTCCAAAAACCTTTTTTCTTATCATCTCCTCATGATCTTTTTTCATCTTTTTTAAGACTACTACAGTATAACGATCTATGTCATTGGTCATCAAATGATGTGTCGCGCATAATACAATTAAGTTTTTATAATCTGCCCTTTCTTTGTCTGTCATATTAGGGTTATAACGCGTCCTTTTATTAGGATTGTCTTTGGCATCTTCTATATGACAAATATTTGAGACATTAAAACCATCCTCCTCTGGCCCTAGTAATTCTATTGAGCAACCAGGAAAAGCGCACTGGTTTCCCGAACGACTAAAAAGCCTTTTTAATGTTAAATCGCCGTAATTTCGAGCTCTACTATATGACATCTGTTTTGCTTTTATATCAAACAATATATACAAATATAGTAAAACATCTTATCAATAATTCCTCCAAATAAAAAAGCAGGATTTTTTTATAGTATTTTTATGAGGTACAATGAATCTTGAAAAAGCTACAACAAATAAAAAAACTATCTTTATTTCCCGACTACAGATTTTGCACATCGTTTTTTAAGCATATATTTTTAGCTAAACAAATAGAAAATGTCTTACCTAATAACAAAATACTTATAACCTAGCTATCAATTAGTTGTTGAGACACTATTCACAAACTTATGTACATAAACTATTTTACACATTCATTTTTACACTAATCTTGCGCAAGGGATAGAGGCGGAATGGAGCGTGAGGAGCATAGGACTGAGCTAGGGAGTGCCGCAGGCTGAGCGGTATGAGCGAAGACAAGGGACGACCATAGCGAAGCCTGTGCGAGTAGGGACATATTAGCCGAAAGCCCGACCAAGCCGCAGTGCTGCCATCCGTGTAGTTCATGCGAAGACGCATGAACGGGCGGGTGGCAGTATGGCGGCTTGGATGCGCCCAGCATATTATTTATTTTTCGTTCCATCTTATTAAGACAAGGCATGCCTTATCTCTACAGTATATTTACTTCTCTTTCTAACTCCACACCAAATTGTTTTTTTACGGATTGTAAAATGGCTTCGGATAACTCGTAAATTTCCTTTCCTGTTGCTCCGCCATGATTGACCAATACCAATGCTTGTTGGTGATAGGTGCCTGTGTTACCGACGACTTTCCCTTTCCAACCACATTTATCAATTAACCAACCTGCGGGTAGTTTTACCTTGTCAGGCACATCTACTGGATAAAAAGGGACATTAGGATGTTCTTTTTGAATGCTTTCTAACAATGTTTTAGGGACTACTGGGTTTTTAAAAAAGCTACCGCTATTGCCTAGTACTTTTGGGTCGGGTAATTTGCTATTCCGAATTTGGCAAATGGCTTCGCTCAAGGTTGCGATTGATAAGTCTTTGCCTTCCTCCTCTAGTTGGGCTAAAGTTCGCTGAATGGCTCCATAGGCGGTATTAAAAATGGGTTGTTTTTGTAGACAAAGCGTTACCGAATAAATAAAATACTTGCCTTTTAGTGCTTGTTTAAAAATGCTATTGCGATAACCAAATTGACAAGCTGCTTTAGCAAAGGTTTGTACATGTCCTGTTTGTAGATGTACGGCATCTAAGCTGATAAAAACATCTTTTAGTTCGACACCATAGGCTCCAATATTTTGAATGGGAGCAGCCCCTACCGAACCTGGAATGAGGGACAGGTTTTCAATTCCTCCTAGATTATTATTGACACAGTATAAGACAAGGTCGTGCCATACTTCTCCTCCGTAAACCTGTAACCATACTTCTTCGCTCGTTTCTCGTACTACTGAAATGCCTTTGAGTTGATTGAGTAGGGTGAGTCCTTCAAAGTCTTTGGTAAAAAGTATATTACTTCCTCCTCCGAGTACTAATTTAGGTTTGTGTGTGAATGCTTCTGCAAAAATAACTTGCCGTAGGTCTATCATGGAGCGGATAGGAGCTAAGTATTTTGCTTTTACATCAATACCAAAAGTGTTGTAT
>JAHDHP010000410.1 GCA_020631245.1 Bacteroidota bacterium
TGTGAAGCAAGGACTAGCAGGGCTGACAGCGGAAGACACTGCTAGGACTATGCTAAACAAGTGGGTAGGAGCCAACTACAAGTGAATAGCCCGACCCCATTTTTGCTTTTCAGATGCCACCAGCGAAGACGCTGGCGGGAGCATCTGAAAAGCAAAAATGGGGACACGCCCAACAAATAAATTTATTTAGCAATTGTAAAAAAGAAAGTACTTCCCACTCCATATTCGGATTCTATCCAAATCTGACCATCATACAGTCCGACAATTTTAGTGCAAATAGCGAGTCCGATTCCAGTACCCTCATAATTATCTCGATCCAGACGTTTAAATATTTTGAAAATCTGCTTTAGATAGTCTTTTTCGATACCAATGCCATTGTCTTTAATGCTAAATTGATGAAAATGGGAGGTTTGGGAATATTGGATATGAATGTGACAAGGCGTATCTATTTTTCTAAATTTGATGGCATTATGGAGGAGATTGGAAAATAGTTGATTGGCATGTTTAGGGTGAATAGGTAGAATCGGTAAGGCATGAAATTGAATTTGTACTTCTTCTTGAATACTTGCTTTTAATTCATTTTCAAGAAGATGTTTGATAACGATATTTATATTCGTTTTAGGTATGTTTGTTTTCTTTTCGATACTCGAATAGATAAGGAGATCTTCGAGCAATTGTTTCATGTGAAGTGTATTCTTTAGGATATAATCCATGTATTCGAGCGACTCAACAGATAAAGGCACTTCATTGTATCGAGAAAATAGATGAATAAATCCATTGATATTGCGTAAAGGTTCTTTTAAATCGTGCGCAATAATGTGGGTGTAATCTCGAAGTTCTTGATTGGTTTTTTCGAGTTCTTTGTTTTGTTTCGCTATTTGATCATTTAAGTTTTGAAGGTTGGTAATGCGTTCATTTTTATCTAGTAGATTACTAACATCTATCGCCTGTTTCTCATTTTTTTTCTCTAACTGTATATTTTGTTCTTTTATATATTGATAGGCTAAAGGAATATCATCCATGTTTACGGCACAGACTTCCAATTCTTTATAAACAGCTATTTTATGTTCTATCCAAAAATCATCACAATCTTTAATCGACTCTTTTAGGAGGTACGTCGCTAATTGGTAATCTTTTAAGTCGATATATAGTTTCCCAAGATACTTTAATCCATATTTGAGCAATCTAATATTATCTATCCTTTTTGCTTTACTGATAGCTTGCTCATAATACTTAATAGCATGAGCATATTTTTTTTGTGAATGATAGATGCGTCCTAAGTTAGTCAAACAACTTGTATGATGGTTAGGAGTTGATTCTTTCTTTTGAAGGTCTAAAGCTTCGTGAAGTACATGAAGAGCTTGTGTGTAGTTTTTTTGGATAATATACACTTCAGAAACTCCTATTAGTGATGCAATCCAGACATAGGTGTTTTGGGTAATTTGAGCAGTAGAAATAGCCTGTTGGAAATAATAACTGGCTTGGTCGTATTTTTTTAATTCGAGATGAATAATGCCAATATTGCAATAGATACTAGCATTTAAGGATGGGTTGTTATTTTCTAGTGCTTTGATAAAATAATCGAGTGCTTTATGCCAATTGAAAAGCTGCATATATATCGCACCTAAATTATTTCCACTATTACCCATTAATTTTTTATCCTTCTTTTCAACAGCTATCTTATAAGCTTGTTGAAAATAGGTAATGGATTGCTGAAAATCTTGTTGAAAGTAATAGTTAATGCCGAGTTGCATATAACAAGGGTAGGCAAACTCAAATAATTCGAATTTTTTGATAAGTGGTAAGGCTTCCTGTAAATATACGATTCCCTTAACTGTATCATTGTTGACCAGCTTTTTGGCTTCCTCTAATAAAAAGCTTACTTTTTTGCGTGCTGTAATATTAGAAAGTGACTCAGATAAGTGATTTTTTTGTATAGATAACATAAATAGAATAGGAAACGAGGGTTACAATATATCTTTGTGTACGAACAAAATAGAAGGATAGTTACAAATAACTTCCCTAAATTTGCAAGAAAATAAAATATATATATGTTGTTTCTCGTACTATATGTATATGCCTAGAACCCTCAAGCTTTATGCCAGTTCTATTCTATTGTAAATGAAGCTAAACAATGCGGCTGGTATGGGTAAACCATTTAGTAAAAAGACGTTCGGGAAAGTATAAATCATCGGCATTATCTTGCCATGCTTGATAATCAATCAAAGGCATTTCTGCGATGGTATTTTCCTCACCTAGTGGCTTGAAAATGAGGGTAAAAGGAGAGGCATGAAAGGTGCGTTTTTCGCCGCGTTGACGATAAGCCAATTGTCCAGGAATATGCCCAACAAATAATTTGGTATCGGTGTGAGAAGCTTCTTTAAAAGCAATACAATCAATCCATTCACAACTGCGATCTCGTTTTCCTTCCATCAGTTTCAAAATACCTTCCAAACCAATCGTTTCCAACACAAACGGAGCATGTGTTTGTGGAAAACCATTTAAGCTATGAATATAAAAACTGCTAACAGAAACAACAGTTGGTTTTTGTAGCTGCTGAAAAACATATTCACATTTGTGAAGAGCGGTTTCTTTGATATCTCCCTTCAATAAGCTAGGTACTGGGATATTAGTTTGCTCTACTTCTATTAAATAAGATGATAAACTCTCGCGCAATTGATAAAATTGCCCATAGTTGTCGGTCGCGTAATATAGTTTATGGTGCATTTGAATAAATTAAAGTTGTTAAACAAATGTACATAATTTTATGCAGCTCTAAAAGTTCTACTAAAAGGCTTTCAGATACATATAAGAATAACATTAGCTATTTGTGAATAGCAATTTGGGCCTGAATTTTGGGAACTAATCTATATTTAAATTCAATTATACTAAAATAAACAATGATAGTGTCTATTTTTATGCACATTATTATTATTTCTTTTAACAAATAAATATACAATACAATGTTTGAAAACTCTACATTAACCCATGAAGCAGAAGGATATTTAATAGAAACAAGTAAATGGGCTAGATTCCTTTCTGTTATAGGATTTATTTTTACAGGTATGATTATTATTGCAGGTCTTGGATTAGCCCTCTCTTCAGGATTTATAGGTATGGGAGTAGCAGGGGTTGGAATGGGCGTTTTCTACCTATTATTAGGCGTTTTTTACCTGATGCCCACCCTTTTCTTATTCCGTTTTGCAGATGGTATTAGCAATGCAATGAAAACAGGTAGTGAAACCGAGTTGACCAAAGGCTTTGGTAATCTTAAGTCTTGTTTCAAATTTATGGGTATTTTTACTATTGTAGGTATCGCGTTGTATGTTATACTTATTATTGCAATGGTCTTCATAGGAGCAGGTGGTTTCTTAGGAGGTTTTTAAGATATTTATTTTTTGGGCGTGTCCAAGCCGCCATACTACCACTGCATTGTCCGTTCATGCGGTTCCCACCAGTCTCCAAGCTAGTGGTTCCCACATGAAACGAACAAGCAATGGCAGCACGGCGGCTTGGTCGGGCTTTCGGCTAATATGTGCTTACTCGCACAGGCTTCGCTATGGTCGTCCCTTGTCTTCGCTCA
>JAHDHP010000034.1 GCA_020631245.1 Bacteroidota bacterium
CATACTCCTAGCAGTGTCTTCCGCTGTCAGCCCTGCTAGTCATTGCTTCACAAAAAGCGGCTATTTCGCCAAGCTACCACTGCTATCCCTCACGCAATACAATGACTGAATGAGCGAATGATTGAATGGTGTTCCGCATCCATTTTTTAGCTATCGCAGCCGTCTTCGTTGGTAGTTTTAAGACAAGTCTTACTTGTCAAGATGGCCTATTATCGTACTAATATCAAGAGTGCATCAAACGAAAAATTACCTTTACTTTTTGCATAAGGATATTCTTCTAAAATAGTACGCTCATCAATATTTTTTGCTAGTAGGTTTCCTGCTAAGTCAGCATACTGCCATACGCCATCTTTGAACAAAACCAATTTATCTACATGGTTTTCCTCAAATTCCCAATATCCAATATCTACAATGATTTTGTCATATTCGCAGGGTACAATGGTTTCGTTATCACGATTTAAAATGCCATATTTACCATTTTTTACGACCTTAATGGTTTGATCTGCCTCATAGTATATTTGGTCATAAATACAGGGGATCATGATTTCTCCATTGGGTTTTACCATTCCATAAAACCCATCCTTTTTTACATAATGTTCATCAGGGCTATATTCTATCCAGCTACATATGCCATCATAAATAATGGGTATGATTATTTCATTTTTCATATTAATAGTACCCAGCTTTTTATCTTTTTGAACAATTAAGTTATCATGATGATCTTTGTAATTACTATACGATGGCAGACCTATTTGTTCGTATTCAAATGGAATAAGGATGTTTCCTTCAAAGTCTATGACTCCATACTTCTCTTTTTGGCAAGCGAATAAGCGTTTATTAAGATGAGGATGGGATAAGGAATCATATACAAAGGGAATAATGATATTTCCCTCATAATCAATAGCTCCCATCTTATCATCTGATCGTACTAAAAACCCTTTACTAAAATCCGAGTACTCAGTATATTCATCAGCTATAATTTTACTTTGGTCGTCAATTAGGAAAATGCTGTCATTGGCATGAGCTAGATAATAATTGCCCTCTAAAATTTCTACACGATCAAATTTTTGTTTGATTTCTAATTCAGCGTTTTTATTTAAAATTTGATATTTATCATTTCTCTTTACTAAAAAGGTGGTGAAATCGTTGCCATATGAACGGGAAGGTTTGGTAGAGATCAAATCGTATGCTATGGGGACTTTTAACAAACCTAATGAATCAACAATTCCATATTGATTTCCTTGCGAGACAATCGAATAACCATAATAGTTCATAGGTTCCATATTTTCGTAAGTGCCATATTTTACCACTTCTTCGAGCTTGCTGTTTAGAACTGCAAATTTTGAATCCTTTTTAACGAGAACTCGATTTCTATTAAAATAAATCTCCTTAATTCTATTATAAGTTCTCTTGACAGGTATAATATTAGTGGAGCCATAAATCCTATCAAATTCAAAATCTGACAGTCTGTCTTCATGTAGGAAATAAAATCCCCATTTTTTATCTTTCCTAACTACTGCTATTTCATTTTTTCTGTCATAATCAATATAATCATATGCACAATCGAGTAGATAATTTTCAAGTGTATCAATAATGCCGTATTTCGTATTTTTATTGATTACCGCAATACCTGGTTGGTAGAAGTAGCTTCTTTGTGAGAATTGAAAATCAATTATTACTTTTCCTTCCCGATCTATGTAGCCAAAATTCCCATCCTTTTTTGCAAAAGCTAAATGATAAGCAAAAACTCCTAAATCATCATAAATAAATGGGATAAGTACTTTTTTATTGATGTCTATGTATCCTTGTTTATCGTCATGATTCATTGCTAAAATCATCCCATGATCATCAATCGGATTTAAAAATTTATATTTCCCTATTGGAATAATGGTATCTCCTTGATTATTAATAAACCCAAATTTGTAATCTTTCATTATTCGTTCGACATTGGGGGCTTCATCGTGCTTTTCTTTATTGTTATTTTGAGCACATGTTTGTAATGTCAGTACTAGAAGTAGTATAGAGAAAATAGGTCTCATTTTTTGTAGATTTATATTAGTCAATCCTTCAAAAATTCCTTAAACCACAATCCTGAATTCTTTACAATCCTCTTTTGTGTGTTATAATCTACATAGACCAATCCAAAACGAGGACGATAACCTTCTGCCCATTCAAAATTATCCATAAAAGACCAAACGAAATAACCATTTATTGGAACTCCTTCCTTTTTGGCTTTTAATACCGATGATAAATAATCTTTGAAAAACTGAACACGTTGTTGATCATTCACTTGTCCATCAAGCAGTACATCCTTAAATGCTGCACCATTTTCGGTTACGATTATGTTATTCAATTCAGGATAGGTACCGAATTGTTTTAAAATCTTGTAGAAACCATCTGGAGAGACTTCCCAATTCATGTCTGTAATTTGATCTTGTGGAACACCTCTTTTATTTGGTGGTACAAATAAAGACCACAGCACTGGAGGAAAGATAGCAGCCTTTGCGACTGTTCGGGTATAATTTTGAACTCCCATAAAATCCCAATCAAATTTCAGTTTGTCAAAATCAGAAGCAGGAACACGATCGGCTATTTTTTTAAAGAAAGTGCCCGCATCTGTCGGATAGCCTCGACCAATAATGGGGTCGAGATATAAGCGATTGAGAAAGGCATCCCACTTTTTGGCAGCCTTCACATGTTTGTTTTTTTGATTTTTGGGGTCTACCCAAGAACAGGAAATGGTTGTACCAATGTTAGCATCCGAAACGTTAGCACGGATAATCCTTCCACTCGCTCCACTCACCATGTTTGAATGATGTACGGTATCGTAATACTTTTTAAATGAGATCTTACCTGGAGCATGAGCACCCGCAAAATATCCAGCCCCACAAAAGGAAGCAGCTTCATTCAGCACCATCCAATTTTTAACTTTATCTCCATATTCTTTGGTCAAAACATCCGTAAATTCTTCAAACCAAGCAATGATGTCTCGATTTACCCAGCCTCCTTTTTGGCTCAAAATTTCTGGTAAGTCCCAATGATAAATGGTGGGCCAGGGTTCTAGCCCAACTTCCAAACAACGATCAATAACTCGATGATAAAAATCTATTCCTTTTTGATTGACTTCCCCAATACCATTGGGCAAGATGCGAGTCCAAGAAAAAGAAAAACGAAAGATGTCAAAATTCAAAGACTTAACCAATGCTATATCTGATTCGTACTTGTGGTAAAAATCACAAGCGACATTGCCGTTACTACCGTCTTTTATATTTTTTCTTTTTTGCGTAAATGTATCCCAAATAGAGGGTGATTTTCCATCTATATTCCATGCACCTTCGATTTGATATGCAGCAGAAGCAACGCCCCATTTAAAGTGGTCGCCGAAATCGGATTTAGAGAGATGATTTGATTGGGAAAAATGAAGGGGTAAGTAGTTATTTGCTAGTAAAAGCAAACTCAATTGGGAACTGTGTTTTAAAAATTCTCTTCGTTTCATAAGATAGGTTGGAAAATATGTAATGAATGTTGTAGGGTGATTGAGTGATTGTGTTTATTTTCAACCACTCAACCACTCAACCACTCACTACTCAAGCACCGTTATTGGTCCATGAATAGGGTCGGTACTACCATCATTTAGTTCGATAATATAATAGTAGGTTCCATGTGCTAATTCGACACCTCCATCATTGGTTCCTGTCCAGCCATTTGCATTGTTATAAGATGTCGTCTCCCATACTTTTTGTCCCCAACGATTAAAAATTTGTACATGTACATTGGAGTTTGTATAAGCTTGTGGGATGATCCAACTATCATTAGAACCATCTACTTGGCGAGGGGTGATGGCATTTGGCAATTCACAAACCTGATTAAGAGCTATTACAATAGAATCTGTTTTACCACAGCCATTTTCGTCGGTAGCAGTAAGGGTATAGGTCGCTTCACCTGTTGGAGTGGCTACTACTGTTTCAGTAGAAGTACTGCTCAAGCCTTCTCCACGCCAGTCGAATGAAACGGCTCCATCAAGACCGACACCTGTTAATTCAACGGCTTCTCCCACACAAATTTCAGCTACACTGGCATTAATATCTAAGCTTCCAAGTGCATCCTCATAAACAACAATAGTAGAACTAGTTTCATTAGAACAACCATTTTGGGTGACGGCAAGGCTATAAGTGCCTGCTTCTGTTACTTCGATAGATGTTCCAGTATCACCTGTAGACCAAGCATACGTTTCAAAGCCATCATTAGCGGTGAGCGTGACCGTACCTCCACTTGCACAAATTCCTGTTTCACTAGCGGCAATACTAGGAGTTGCAATTTGGTTAAAGGATACGCTAACCGTTTCGGTATTACTCGCACAACCTTCTGGAGTGGTAACGGCAACAGAGTAAGTACCTGCTGTGCTAACGGTAATGCTTGATTCAGTAGAGATGACTTCTGTTCCGTCTGACCACGCATAGGTGGCAAATGCATCGGAGATCGTTAAAACAAGACTTTCGCCTTCACAACGGGTAACACTTCCTGTAGAATTGACTTCATCAACAAGTAGGGTAGGTGCTTCAATAGTGGTAGCGTCTAATGTGAAATTATTAAAGGCTCTACATCCATCTGCACTAGTTACAGTAACAGTATAGTTACCAGGGCTTGTTACATCAATAGAATTTCCAGTTCCTCCTGTACTCCATACATACGTAGCAAAATCAGCAGGTACACTTAATGTAGCAGCTTGCCCTTCACAAATAGCAGTAAGGTTGTTACTTTCGGTGATGCTTGGTGCTTCGATTGAGTTGACGCCAACAGTAATCGCACTGCTTGATAAACAACCTTGCGTATTCGTAACAGTAACACTATAAGTATCTGGTGTATTGACAGTGATATTTGGAGTTGTAGAACCATTAGACCAAAGGTAGGTACTATATTCATCTGGTACACTAATTACCAAGTCAGTCCCTACACAAATCGCAACATCTTCTCCAGGATTAAATCCTGATGCACTAACAGTAGGAGCATCAATACTTCCAACACCAATTACGATACTATTGGAACTGCGACATCCTGCACTATTGGTAACCGTTACTCCATACGTACCAGGATTAGTGATGTTAAGACTTGAGCTATTAGATGCATTACCTGTCCATATGAAGTCGGTATAATCTCCTTCTACATTTAAGGTGATTTCTTGTCCATTACAGATAGCTGAGAAGCCGCCTGCATCAATAACAGGTTCAAGAATATTATTTTGGCTAACATTGATAGATGTACTAGAAGAACATCCATTATCATCGGTGATAGTGACCGAGTAGGTATCTTCTGTATTGACTGTTATATTTTTGGTAACTTCACCATTAGACCATAAGTATTGAAGAGAACTATGATCACTAGTGACACTTAACTCGGTGTCTTCTCCTACACAGAAGCTATCATTACCCAAAATATTCACTTCAGGGTTTGAATAAACCGTTATCTCATAAGTTGGTGAGTTATAGACACATACTCCTTCTTCTATCACATATGTTAGTCGATAGGTTCCACCAGAGGTGCTAGGGTCAAATTCAGTGATGTTTCTAGTAACAGGACCACCTCCCTCTAAAAAGAATCTTCCACCAGGTTCGTTTGCTTCCAGTATAACTACTGGGTCAGTTTCACAATAAGTGGAGGCAAGGTTGGTAATTTCTAGCGATTTAGAAGGACAAGAAATAGAGGCACATTCTTGAGGGAAAGAGAATTCACTACCTCCACAAGAATCATCGTTGACCGCTCTGATACGCGCTGTAAAAACAGTACCTTGATCTAGGTCATTAAGTATATACCTTGTTTGGTCATTTCCGAGTGGAATAATCGTTCCATTTAATTCTAATTCGTAACTATCTGCACGAGATACTGGCGACCATTCAAAGCTTACACTAGAAAGCGTTGTGTTTCCACAAGAAATAACTGGACGATCTAAAGGGGTATCTACTTGAATAAATGATGTTCTTGAATCACTATCACATCCATTTTTACTAGTACTAAGTAGGATTTCTTTAGGACCGCCAACAGTCCAAGTCAGTTCGTATTGTTCGTTACCCAAGCTAGTGACAGTAGCATCTCCAAAATCCCACAGATAATCGGCTGATTGATCAACTTCTGAGAGAGAGATAGTAACCGATTCATTTAGACAAATTCTATTATTCACATTAATGACAGGCAGCGGAGGAACAGTTACCGTAATTTGTGTGGAAGCAAATAATTGACAACCAGTAGCTGCATCTGTATAATTATAATTGATGATGTGCGTACCAGCACCTGCTTGAGCAGCATTAAAGGTAGCTCCTGCTACACCTGAACCACTAAATGCCCCCCCTGGAGGAGTTGCCGTTAAATTAATGGTTTCATTGTATAAACATAAATTAGATTGTGGAACACTAATGACTGGTTGTGGAAGGCTGGCACAGTTTACTTCTTGTTTTTGTAATTGTACCGAAGCCGAATTATTGTCGGTACAATCTTCAGCAAAATCATTACTACTGACTGTTACGGTAAATGTATTAGGGACTAGTAGGTCGCTATTGTTAACTGTCACTGGAATGGTGAAAGTACTCGTGCCACTAGGAGCTCCAAAATTGGATGTTCCTACTACGACAGAAGTGCCATCAGGTAATTGTTGGCTAACTGTTATATCTATAGTCGAATTGGCAACTGCTAATCCCATATTACTAACGGTTACTTCAAAGTATACCTGATCATCTGGAATGATAATCGGAGAGCCAGTCAATTGGGTATTGGTAGCAGCATCAAATACATCTACTGTTCCATTTACATAATATTCGGGGCGTGTGAAACCACCTAAAATAACAGCTGGATCACCAACTAATGTAAATTGTTCGGCAGTTAGTAAATAGGCATTATAAAATTCACCATTAGGCGTCACCTGATCAAAAGGCATATTATTGATCGAGTTGAAAATAGAAAGCCCCATTGGTTGACCATAGTTGCTAATAGTAAATTGGTCATAAAAGTCCAAGCAAAACTCATTTAGAGCTAAAGGCATACCAAAGGAAACCGTCGCTAAGAAGCCAATAGCACCATGGTCGGCGGTAACAATATATTGTTCTGCCATTGTATTGTTGGAGTCTTTATGGATATTACCCACAAAACAAGAAGCTGAAATAACAAATGGATATTTACCTGTGTTATTGAAGTAAGTTGGATCGCCTCCACCAATTCCTCCAATATCCCAATTGTCTCCAATAGAATGACCAAAGAAGGTGAGTAGCCCCAAGCCATTTTCCATATATGACTTTAGGGTATTGATATTACCACTTCCTTTCAATGCAGATAATGTAGCGACTAAATTACCCGAATAACTAGGCTGCACAACAATGTCTCCATAGTTGGATAAATAGCCAAGAATTTCATCGGTTTCGAGAGGATCAGCACCCACAGAAACATGTGCTACATCTCTAACCCACGCTCGTTCATCTACCCTACAGGGTTTAGGTGATTCATATTCAATCAATTTTTGTAAATAATTATTCACCTCATCAGGAGAAATAGCAGGTATACGCCCAATAGGTATCTGTGGGAATAAAGTACCCGCATTAGGAGCTGTAAGGATATTATCAGAAGGACTAGCTCCATAAGTAGGGACTAATACATTCGCTAATCTATTTTCGGAGAGTAGAATGGCATCATAACTAATCGATTTACCGATTAAAAGTAAATATTCAGGTTTGCTTGCCCATTCATTGACCATAAAGTTACTAAAGTGTCGAATAGATAGTGGGTGGGTTTGGATACCCCAGGCAAATTGATCGTATAACTCATCTATATTTACTACAACAGGTGTGAAACCGCGTCCTTGGGCAGAGGCACGATAGTCGGCATAAGCTTGGATATAGTCGGTACCACCTTGACGCAATAATTGATTGGTAATAATAACATAGTCTCCTTGATTGGCAGGATCACTATAATCTGTAAAATTAACCGCTTCCATTTGGCTAGTAAACGAGAAACAACCTAATGGCACTAATCCACAATCGAAACAAGAATAGTCGCCAAGAGCACCAATACAATTGGTGTTTTGTGTATTGAAAATGATTAATTCTCTTTCCCCTAAACTTGGGTCATTACCAGCAGGCAATTCCAATTGGTAAAGAAAACCATTGAAGCTGGGAAGAATACGGATATTATTGGTAAGGTCATAGATAACAGGTAAACTACCCCCATTAAAATTATCAATTTCGACATAGGCCGCATCGTTATGCGTCAGTGTAAATTTAAAGAAATGTTGATTGTCAAAATCAAAGACACTTGGATAAGTTAGTTGGGAATAGGCAACAAATTGTTGATCATTGGATAAATTATCGCCCACTGATTCATAGGTAATATCTGTTAAAGGAGTGGTTAAGGTACTAAAGGAAAGAGGAGTAGAAAAGTCTTTTACCTCAAAATCATCATAAGTAATGTTGATAAATGGATTACCATTGAAGGAAATACGCATATGATGACCATCTCCTCTAGATGCTCCCGCTACACTTGTTTCAAATATAGGACGAGGCGCACCAGCACCATTATAAAAGTTTTTGACAACTAATTTTTTGTTAAAAGGCCTTCCAGGAGCAATTTTGTCGGATAGAATACCTTCCCCTTCTGTAAATTCAGCAGATTCTTGTTCTGCCTCTGCCACATCTAAGGTCGTACCAGAACTAGCATTATTGGCATAAGAAACTCTATTGGTACGCATAAAATAGGTCTCTTTGGTAAGTGTATTACTAATGTTATTGGCCACATTATTAAAACGCTTTCCAGGAGTACTATCATCCCACACTAAATAATACCTAGCACGATCTGTAAATAAACTTCGACCAATATTGGGCTGCCAATCAGGATCAGCATACAAGTTGGCATCAAGCTCTCCATCATTTTCCTCCCAGAAAAATTCAATATAATCACTCGGCCCAAAGTTACCAGTAGTACTTACATAAATGGGTATTTCCTGCCCTTTATTGAATATTTTAAAACCGTCTCCTGTTAGTCCTGCTAGATTGTAGGTTTGTAAAGTACTACGATCAATTCGAGTAATTCCATATTGACCTGTAAAGGAAGTCGTTGGAACGATATTATCTGATGTGCCAGGTCCTGTAATTTCAATACGATGATATGTTTTTGAATAATCAATCCATTCATTGCCATAGGGTTGTGCCTGAGCCGAGAAAGTAGCCAGACATAGCAATAGGATGAAGTAGAAGGTCTGTTTCATAAGTTTATTATTTACGTGGTATTTATTCAATTAAAAAACGGGAAAGAAACTAAATGATTAACGAAGTACAAAGATGAGAAAAAAATAGTTTTTAGCCATGAAAAAAAGGTCGTGCGTGCTTTGTTTCAATAGATTTTACTTGCGATTCATCTACAAGACGAGTTTTAAAGGCATATAGTTGTACATTTTCTACTTTCTTACCCATTAAGATTAGTCAAGCTGAAAAATATTTTTTGTAAAAAAATCACATTTCGCGTCACACTTTTTCATTCAACAGGATATGGGTTATTGTACGTACCAATCCTTTTAGCCAAAAATTGACTCAATCTATTTTTCAATCTCTCAAATTTATTTTATCACTATGAGCAAATTAATTTCATTGGTAGTCTCCTTAAGTATCGTTTTTTGTGGACTACTCTTTACCACTTCCTGCACCGAAAGTGAGATCAGTGAGCCACTAACAGAAGCAGAAGAACTTGCATCTCTAACCAGCCAGGTGGAAGATGGAATAACCATTATCATCAGGCGAGAAGCATACGAACTCACAACAGAAAAAGATTCCATCATTTTTTATATAGCCGAAGATAAAGAAACAGGTATCACTAGTTGGCAATTTGGAGGAATGCAGATACAAAATCAAATGAACGTAGATTTCGAATTTTATGCCCATTTTTCATCTCAAGGACCTCCAACTACAGGAACCTATACCCTTGATCGAGTTTCCTATCAAATAGAAAATGACGAGGAAATAATTAATGAAGGGAGTTTATTAAAAGATGAAGTAGAAATAATTGAATTAACTGATACACGTGTCAAGGGAGTAGTGAGAAAGGTAAAAGATGGTGATGATGATACCCCTATTTATGTGGTCTTTAACTTACCAGTATATTACCAAGAAGTAGTGTCTATCCCTCCTTTCGAACTAGCAAATGGTTTAGTAGGACTTCGTTTAAATAAAGACGCAGAACGCCCCTCCAAAGTAGCTGGATATTGGACCTTTATCCCAGATGGTTCTACCATAGTAACAAATGACGCAGGTAATACTACTTGGTCGAGTTACCAGTCACTTTATCAAGATTTTTGGATGAAAATGGAATTTGAAATGGAAGGTGAACCAGCAATAGGAACTTATCCCATTACCTTCCTCGAATATCCAATCCCTAACTCTTTTGACATCCCAGGATTAGTAGATATATCAAATATTCCTGCTGAAAACATTGATTTAGTGGCTAATGTTACAGCTATTGACACCGATAACAAAACATATACTGCCCTTGTTGATGGAACGATCACTGACGAAGCAGGAACCGATCATTTCTTTGAGGTAGAAGCCAAAGAACTCTCTTATTTCTTTGATTAACAGGGCGTGCCCTTTCATAGTTGTCGAGTGCTTGGTTTGGTGAGTTATACCGTCAACTCAACAATTCAATTACCCAAGCACTCAACAACTATTCCAGGTCGGGCTATCCGTTTGTAGTTGCCTTGTAGACAGCTTGTTCAGCATACTCCTAGCAGTGTCTTCCGCTGTCAGCCCTGCTAGTCCTTGCTTCACAAAGCAGCTACTTCACCAATCTACCACTACTATCCCTCACGCAAGACAATGAGTGAATGTGTGAATTAGTGAATGAGCGAATGACTGAATAAGGTTCAACTACAATCACTCAATCACTAACTCTCTCATTAACTCTCTCCATCCCCCCAATTTTCAATCTCTCAAATTTACAAACTATGAAAATATATAAAATAATAATCACATACAGTGGTATGATACTACTATTTGCAAGTCTTTTTTTTACTGCCTGTGAAAAAGAGAATTTAGATCAAACCCTGACCGAAGAACTTACAGAGGTAATACCTGAAGTAGTTTTTGAAGACCTTTGTGACGATGTAGATGTGGAATCTTCGGGTTTGATGGTGAATCTGGAAACAAGCAATGACAGTGTGCAAACATGGGTGTTTTCGGCTTTAGATTCCGTATTTTATGATGAGTACTTTTTTGAAGACTCTACCTTATTTGCTGGTTTTGGGGTGATTCAAGGAACAGATTTAATTGAATTTACAGCTTGTATAACCGAATCATTAGCAGTAGGAACACATCCATTTAAAGGGAGAGTAACTTTTGCCAACTTGGCTGATAGCACAGCTATTGTATATAAAGAGGATGATATGGATTTGAATATCATCATTTCTGAAAGAACGGATGGTGTGGTTAGTGGACAGATATACGGAATATTAATAAATGAGAGCGGAGCGGAAGAAACGGTATGTGTTGTATTTAAAGATTTACCTATTAGGTTGGTAGATATGGCCGAAGATCGATGTGTGGGACCAAATAGATTAGAGTTTAATGCGTCTACGAGATACACGTATTCTTACTGGTGTCGCTTCAGTGGGATAAATACTACTATCAGTCGAACAGATTCTATAGCAATTTGGACCGTGCAATATGGTTCTTCAAATGTTCGTGACTACTTAAAGATTGAATTTGAAGGACCTATGGATAAAGAAATAGGGACTTATAACCACATTTTTAAATTGGCTTATGTCGGAAGGGGAGATAGTTTGGTTTCATTTCAAAATGAATTGGATGAGAATTTACAAATGATTTTTACCGAAATAACAGAAAATACTTATTCTGCTAACCTGACTGGAGTTGTTACGGACGAAAATGGAGAAGAAATAAATCTGTATATTGAATTAGAGGCAATTGAATATTGACCTTGCGTAAAGGATAGTAGCGGTAGCTTGACGAAATAGAAAGGTAGTGAGGTAATGCCTAGCAGGGCTGACAGCGGAAGACACTGCTAGGCATATGCCGAACACCTTGTCTATGAGACAACTACAAGCGGATAGCCTGACCCCAATTCTGTCTATTTTCTTGCGTTATCGCAAGAAAATAGACAGAATTGGGGATACGCCCAAAAAATACTAATGACCGAAAAACAATTACATATTATATTAGTCGGCTGCCAAAAAGGAGATCGAAAATGCCAAGCAAAACTGTTTGAAGCATATCTTCCTTATATTGGGGGTATCTGTAAGGTGTATTTGTATAATAGGTCATATACCAACGATGTAATTCAAGATAGCTTTTTGTCGATATTTGCCAATATTGGAAAAAGCTTTGACCCTTCAAAAGGACCATTTAAGGCTTGGGTGCGTAAAATAGCGATCAACCATTGTTTGAAACGCAACCAAAAGAATAGAAAGACGATTATAGAAGAACTGGATGAGGTGAATGTAAAGAATATGAAAATGAATCCAGATGTGTTTTATAAATTATCAGAGGAAGAACTTGTAAAAGTGGTGAGAAGTATTCCTGAATCTTATCGAGAGGTTTTTACCCTTTATGCCATTGAAGGCTACTCGCATAAAGAAATTGCCGACTTATTGTCTATTAGTGTAGAGGTCTCTCGTAAAAAATTATCAAAGGCTAGAGCTTGGCTCAAGCAAAAATTTGTAACCAATGGAAACGAAAAAAAGTCCATAGGAAATAAGAGACTATTTTGATGCAATCAGATTGTTAAATTATTGAATCATGAAAATCCCAGATATAGAAAAACATTTACAGGATAAATTGGAGGATTACCAATCATTTGATGGTGATGCAGATGCGCTATGGGGTTCTATCATGAATAACATGTCTGATACTCCACCGCCACCACCACCTAATGCAGGCTTTTGGACATTTAAAAATGGTTGGCTAGGCTTGTTGTTAATGATCGGTTTGTTTATGGCGGGATATGTCTACTACCAATCTAATAAAGCTACAAAATCAACAACTTTTTCCCAGAATTTACCAGCTCAGTCACTTCCTTCACCAAAGGAAGCGTCTGAAGCTGCTTTAAATCAAGCTGTACAAGGTGCTTCGACAGCTAAAGATATTGACACAACAGAACCATTCACAGAGGATAATCAAGCTCTAATATCCAATAATGAGGAAGAAGAAAATAACTTTGTTTCTCAGAGTGAGGAAAGAGCAAATACAATTAGTAAGCAAAACAAAATACCTAATAATCCTAAAAGCAATAAGAAGGAAAACAACCTTACTTCTAATCCCTCAATCCCTTTAGAGTTTGGACAAAATCGTACAGACGTCGATTTATCGCGTCTCAAGAAGGAAGGTCAAGAAATCATTCCTAAAATGAACGAAATAGGAAGAGAAACGCGTCAAACAATTGCTGTTTCTGATCTTAGAGGCCATAAATGGACGTCTCTACCAGCCTCTCCTAAAGATGAGGATATTCGTTTAAGCCTTAATGTCCCTCCATCGCGCGCAGAATACGCAGTCTCACGACTCCCCCTCATCGCTCCTACGGTTCGTCGCACCTCGCAGGTCGCACCTCGCACAAGTGATCAAGTAGAAAACGCATTCATCGAAGAAGAAATTCGTCGGACCTCGGACCTCGCACCTCGCACCATATTCCCTGTCCCACGACTTCCCCTCATTACTCCTACAGTTCATCGCACTTCGCACCTCGCACTTCGCACAGAACTCTCTCAATCCCTCAGTCTTTCACCCGAACGACCCAACAAAAAACAAGCAACATGGATGATCCAAGCAAGCGGAGGTATGCTACATCACCAGCTCAATTACAAACCCTTATCAGATAGAGACACCATTGAAGTTAATTATGCAGAAATACGCAATCAAACAGAACGAACACTTTGGGGTTGGGAAGCAGGCTTCAATGTGCAACGTATTTTTAGTTCAGGCTTATCTGTTGGTTTAGGCGTTCATTACGAAAGACAATGGGAGCTTTTCGATTATGATAAGGAACGATTCTATCAAGAAGAACGAAGTGTACTTACATCGCTTACGATCAATAGTATAACTGGTGACACTATCAATAGCGTATATGAAAATAGATTGTTTGACTTAGTAGAAAAACGAACTGTAAAACACTATAATAAGGCAGATGGAATCAAGCTACCTTTACAAGTAGGTTATCTACATCAACACCGCCAATTTACAATAGGATTACATTCAAGTGTGGCCTTTCAGTTTTGGTTACGTCAATATGCTAAACAGTTAGAGTTGGATAACAGTATCGTTTTGCGAGATGAATCAGCTCTTACCTATTTTCAAAGAAATACGATCCATCTTCAGTTGACTCCATTCATAGGATGGAAACATCGAAGTGGTGTGGGACTTTCCATTGAACCACATATTTCATTTACTATGAGCAATCGTTTGAATATCATATCGCGATTAGAGAAAAAACCAATCGTATATGGAATCAAAACAGGAGTGTTTTATCAGTTTTAACTTCAATTATTTATATATTGGGATAATATTGTTTTAATACACTCTAATATTGTTTATATTTGGGGACTGTTTTTAATTTACATTTCTTAGTTTATAACCTAGCCTTTATTTATTGTTCAATTTGACTAACAAACATGAAAACTTTGTACAGATTATTTTTGCTATTGGGTTTTGCTCTTTTATTCAATCCTATTCATTCACAAGCTCAAGATATTGATGTTGATTGTGAAGAATGGGTGTTTGAAGAAGTGCCTTGTCCAGGCGATTTTGAAAACGTTCGGGATTGGATTACTACATTAGATTCTCTTCAAGTTGATTTTGATTGGGAAGACTGGTTAGAAGATTTTTTTAATCCTTTTGATGACGATGACGATGACGATGAGGAGGAGGACGATGACGAAGAAGACGGAGAGGACGATGATGACGATTGGGACGACGATGAATTTGAATGGCTAGATTGTAGTGAATGGCCCTTTGACTTTGCATGCCCAAATGATTCTTTATACAATGACTTTGATGAGTGGTTAGATTCATTAGCTACCGACTTAGGAGAAGATTTTGAAATGTGGGAAGATTCTTTAGAAGCCTATTTAGATGAATTGGAAGATCATTGGGAAGACGAACATGGTGACGACGATGATGATGACGACCATGAAGGAGATGATGACGACGACGAGCATGATTGGGATGATGATGAATTCGACTGGTTAGATTGTACCGATTGGCCATTTGATTTCGAATGTCCTACTGACTCTACCTACAATGATTTTGATGAGTGGTTAGATTCACTAGCTACCGATTTAGGCGAAGATTTTGAAATGTGGGAAGATTCTTTATACGCCTATTTTGATGAATTGGAAGATCGTTGGGAAGAGGAGCATGGTGATGACGATGATGATGAGGACGACGATGAAGAAGAGGATGAAGAGGATGACGACGACGAAGGTGATGATCGGGAGGACGATTGGGACGACGACGAGTTTGCTTGGATTGATTGTACCGAATGGCCGTTTGATTTCGAATGTCCAAATGACTCATTATACAATGACTTTGATGAGTGGATAGAAGTATTAGCTAATGACTTAGGAGAAGACTTCGAAATGTGGATGGATTCATTAGATGTGTATTTTGATGAATTGGAAGATCGTTGGGAAGAGGAGCATGATGATGACGATCATGATTGGGATGATGATGAATTTGATTGGGCTGATTGTGAGGAATGGCCTTTTGATGTCGTTTGTCCTACTGATTCTACCTTTGCAAATGTAGATGAATGGTTAGGGCATGTGTCTGATCAATTAGGTGAAAATTTTGAAGGTTGGTTAGAGCGTTTTAGAGCTTATTTAGGTGATTGGGAAGATGATGATGACGATGATGACGACGAAGAAGAGGATGATGACGACGAAGAGGAGGACGATGAAGAAGAGGATGACGAAGAAGATGACGAAGAAGAAGATGACGACGATGGCGAAGGATTCGGATGGGAAGAAGCAAGTGTATTCTGGGAAACGATCTTCAATTATATTGATGAAAACTACGAAGGAAATACAGCGATTGACTTTACCAGAGACGAAGATAGTTGGATCGTAACACTCAATAACGAAGTCACAATTATTTTTGATCGAGAAGCATCTGCAATTACACTTGTAGGTATCGAAGGAGATAACCCAAGTGTATTACCAACCGATATTCAAACCTTCTTAGAGGAGAATTTCGAAGATTGTACGTATGATATTGTCTCCATTGAATATGAAGGACAAGCAGCCATTCAGATAACAGTTGATTGTACAGGTAAAACCGCTGGTGGAGAAATCTTAATCTTTGATTTATACGGAAACTTATTGAGTCAAGAAGCGGTAACTACTGGTTTAGAGAATACTTCTTTTGCTAGTGAAATTGAACTTTATCCTAATCCGAGTATCAATGTCGCGCAGGTTGCCTTAACAAGCACACAAACAGGTACGATGGCTATTTACACAATGGCTGGACAGCAAGTACTACAAGGTTCTTTCGACCAAGTAAGCCACTTTAATATTGATGTAAGCGAATTGGCAAATGGTGTTTATTTGCTACATATCAATACTGCTGAAGGTGAAGCGATTAAGCAATTGACGATTGCGAAGTAATTTATATTTATTTAGCATTAAAAAACCCTCTACAAATTTCATTTTGTAGAGGGTTTTCTTCTTTACTTTGCATGTAATTGAAGGTTGTACTTCTTATTTTTCGAATGATTAAAATTATCCTGTCATTCGGTTATCTATTCACTCAGTTATCATTTGCTGGGCGTGCCCAAAACCGCAATGCTACCACCCGCCCGTTCATGCGTCTTCGCATGAACTAAACGGATGGTAGCACTTCGGTTTGGTCGGGCTTTCGGCTAATATTCGGCACTCTGGCAGGGTGTTCAGCCATTGCTTCGGTATGTCTTCGCAAGCGTGCTCAGCCATCCCTTAGCAGGCTTCACAACCCTGCCATTGCCCCTCATTCCGCCTCTATCCCTCACGCAGGGTAAGCCTAGTAGCTCCCTTGCTTTGTGATGGAAAAATTGGTATTGTTTTATTTATTCAATTCAGAGGTAATGGGTTGTGATAAGTCATTTTGCCAAAGTATATCACCATTATAATTTGTTTTCACAATCCACTCTTGATTACCCATAATTCCATCTTGGTAACTCTGCCCAGATAAAAGAAGATGATGATCTCTTGTTCTTTCAATTTTATGGAAAGCTTCTAATCCATGACCAATAGTGCCATAAAGTTTCTGCCAAATAATATTTCCCATGCCATCTAACATCAATACCCAGCCGTTTACATCTGCTGGATTATGCTTATTACTAGCATGACCTGCCAATATGTACGTGTTATTATTCATGGGCAAAATACTGTGAATCATATCAGAAACAGCAGCATTTCCAATCCATCGCTTCCAAGCAACCATTCCTTGAGCATCCGTTTTTAGAATAAGTGCATTTTCTGCGTTGGCAGTCCCTTTTGTATTAGAAATAGCCGATAAAATATACCCTCCTTCTTGTGTTTGATGTAAGTCGGTGATAGCCAAATGCTCATTAACAGGTACACGTTCATCGAGTAGAAGATTCCCTTGTTTATCAAATTTCAACAACCATATGAAGTGTTTGACTACATATGTTTCTTCTGTTTGTGTCATTACTTGGTTGCCATATTGGCGAGTTGCCGCCATCAGGTATTCTCCATTACTATTTTGAACAATTCTACCGCCTTGTTCAGAATTCTTGGTACCATGTGTTCTATGCCATTGCAATACACCTTGGATATTCACTTTTAATAACCAGACATCGAAAGATCCATTTCCTTTCGAATTCGTACTTCCTGAAAGTAGAAAACCTCCATCATCAGTAGGAACAATATCCTGTAATACATCGTCTTCTATACCTCCAATAGTACGTTCCCATACAACAGTACCTCTTTGATCTGTTTTATAAATCCATCCATCAGTTTTTCCTGCACCTTTGGAGTTTGTTTTGCCAACCCATATTTGTCCTCCATCTGAGGTAGGTACATGAGCATAAGCATAAGCAGTTTCTTGAGCATTTACTTGATAATGCGTGTCCCAATTTAATTGAATGATTTGTCCCTCTGGATTAGCGAAACAATAAAAATTAAAAAGTAAACAAAATAGAGTAAAATAAAGTGGTTTCATAGCAGTTCATTTTTGAATTGGTAATAAGGACAAATGGCACTTAAAAAGATGACGAGTGTAATTACGTTTCAAAAATATTAATATATTTATTTGAATTTCTTTGGGGGAGTATCCAATGTGATTTGCAAAACATTTTTTACAAATTATATTCCAAAGAAGATGAACATGGCGCAATAGGCAATAGGTTAAAGCTACTTATATATGGTGATATATATAGGTGTGTTATGAACGAATCATGGCTTTTTTATGACTAAACAGCCTATTAAACGCCTAGTGAAGAACGGCTATAATTGAAGAGTGAAATTGAAAATTAAAATGAGAATATTAACTAGTACATTTTATTGTATGATCTTACTTTGTATGTAATAAATAGGGTATTGTAGTAATTTAAATTGAGGGAGATATAAAATTATTTGTAAATAACTAGCAATTAAGTATTGATTATTGACCTACTTTGTTAGGTGTAATAAGCTCCTGAAAAGTAGCCCCTAAACTATAACATTAGATAGTTTAGGGAGCTAAAAAAATATCTTTTTTTTTTCTTCAACTAGTTTTTAGATTGTAGCTCGTAAGGTTTTTGTTCAGTATTGACCTCTCTAGGTGCATATTTGACTAGTCGAACATTTCCAAACTGTGGAGTAGGGAGATTGTAGGAATCTTCTTTATTAGAATTAGTGACATCTATGACAGGATCACTATTACCAGCAATAAGAATTTCATTATGTGCTGTTTCGGAAAGCACATAAGCTCGTTCAATATAGTTATCACCAAAGTTTTGCTGCCATACTATATCTCCATTCATTTTGGTCTTGACCATCCACATACTACCCTCATTTTCAGAACTACTCCCATTCATCCCAACCATTAGAAGATGACTGTCCTTAGTGCGTATAATAGCGTGAAACTCATCTCCACCTTTCCCAATGTTGCCATAGTACTTTTCCCAAGTAACATAACCCATTGCATCCATCAATAATAGCCAGCCATTGGCATCTTCCACATTGTCTGGATTAATAGATATACCTGCTAACATAAAAGTACCATTAGACATGGGTAAAATGCCATGAATAAGGTCGGGAACCGTTTCTTTACCTAGCCATTTCTTCCAAGTAATAAGTCCTTCCTTATCCATTTTCAAAATAAAGGAGTCTTCTACATCTTTTACATTCTTTCGACTAATAGCTGATAAGATATATCCGCCTTCTTGGGTTTGGTGAAGGTCGGTGATATGCAACATGGCATCGATATAAATACGCTCATCCCACAACAGTGCGCCTTCATCATCTACTTTTATCATCCAGATATAATGCGATAATTCATAATGACGGGAAGAATCGCCAATTTCGTAATTGCCAATATGACGAGTTCCTGCTATCACATATTCGCCTTCCGCATTTTTAATAATTTGACTTCCTTTCTCCGATTTGCTGGTTCCCATGGTTTTATTCCAGTCCATATTTCCATCCCCATCAATTTTTACCAACCAAATGTCTGTGGCTCCATTTCCCTTCGACGCGGTGGTGCCTACCAACATAAAGCCCTCCTCGTCATTTGAAACAATATCAAGCAATATATCATCTTGTTCTCCTCCAATGGTGCGTTCCCAAATAAGCTCACCAGTTCGATCCACCTTAAATATCCATCCATCCGCTTTACCTATTCCTTTTGATTCCGTAGAACCTACCAGAATTTGGCCGCCATCAGAAGTGTTAATCATGGAATGAACAGTTTCTTGTTTATCACCCCCATAGGATTTTTCCCATGTCATTTGAATAATGGGCGGATCAGGGTTGGAAAATCCAATTAGTGGAAATCCAAAAATGAAAAATAGTACAGTAAAGAACTTCATAGTTAGTTGTTAAAACGGTTAGTTAGTTAGTTAAGTTATATTTTATAGTTAAAGTTGTTGTTTGAAGGAAGACATACCTTCTCCATTGGATTGTTAAAATTGTTATGATAATTAGCGGCTATAATTTAGGAGTGGTAAAAAACTATTATAAATGCTATTCATTAAATTAAATAAAGATAAAGTGCTTGCTATTTATGTATGTTTAAATACTACTTGTGTAATAATTTGGTGACGTAATATAGGAAAAGTTCTTACAAACATTGTTATGATAAATAAGAGTATGAGATTAATAGGTATTTTAAATTATTGAAATGTCTTTAGAGAATCTAGTCAAGCTTTGAAATGAAGTTTGATATATTTAATGTTTTTTTGTTTATAAATTATTGTAATGTAAATTGTTCCATATAATAAAAGGAAAGCTACATTATGTTATTTACAGATTTTTAATTCAGTCATATTGAAGAATAATTTAACTGAGAATGCTTTGGTTCTTAACGTTTATTGCAATATTTTTACAAAACTCTTTAAGTACCTTTCGTCGGACGTCGCATCGTAAATCGTTCCATCGTCTTTCGCGTGAGGGATAATAGCGGTAGCTTGGTGAAACAGCCACTTTATGAAGCAAGGACTAGCAGGGCTGACGAAGGAAGACACTGTTAGGACTATGCTGAATAAGTGACTGTAAGCCAACTACAAGCGGATAGCCCGACCTTTCATTGTGCTTGAGTGCTGCATTGTTATGTTGACTTGAAATCATTATAATCTATGCACTCAAGCACGATGAAAGGGCACGCCCAAATATAAAGTCTCCTATTCTATCAATCCCTCATTCCTTCCATTAAAAAGTACTTTTCTTTTCTATTTCTGGTAAAGCATCGTCAATACGACGCGCTAATTCGGGTAATTTGATTGTAGGAACGGCAGGGAATAGGTGATGCTCTAAGTGATAGAACATGCTGAAGGTGAGCTTATTCTTCCAGTCACTTCGTTGAGTACGAGCAAATTCAGGATGTTCATGCGTATCATGATGCACCGTCCAAACGGCAAAAAATGCCATTAAAAACTCACCCAAGATCATCACTATAATATGGTACATCAAAAAGTGAATTTGGAAGTAAAAGACGAGGGAGGCAAATGCAACAATTGAAACGAGTTCCAGTATCACATTGCGGCGGTAATTTTTATTGCCAATTTGCAAGGTAACTTTATGAATTAAAAACATGTGGACTGGGCCATATAAAATAGCTCCATACCAACTCATGCCAGCGGCTTTCCCCTCGTAATCATCCTCTCCTAAACAATATTTGTGATGTCGAATATGATTGAACTTTACCGCATGGATAGAGACCATCATCAATATACTATTGATATAGAGTGATAACCAAGTCAAAAATTTATTCGTCCCCAGCGCATTGTGGAATCCATTGTGTACTTGACGAAGGGCGGTAAGAAAGAAAAAAGCAGAAAAGGGGAGTGCCAATAGGTAGTATTCGAAATAGGCCAAAAGCATAGAGCCTACAAACCAAGGAATAGTGAGATTATTCTCAATTAACATTTCTCGAAAGCTTAACTTCCGTAAATCTTTCCATTCTACTTTGCGGAGAATTTCTTGGTGAGTCATAATGTATAGATTAGCGACAAAAGAAATAGGGATAGAATGAGATTAAATAAATAACCCATTTATAATGCCAATAGGTTCCCAGATAGATAGCTTGACTAATTATTTTTATTCGAAGAAAAGAAATCTGACTTTAAAATGGCAT
>JAHDHP010000411.1 GCA_020631245.1 Bacteroidota bacterium
GGCTTTTTATCATTCCAAACATCCTTCCACTGATCACCTGATTTTTCTAACATTTCAGGTACTTTGTCCATCATGACTTTCAATTCATCCCAATTCTTTTCCAGTTCTTCTTTCGACACATTGAGCAACTCTTCTACATCTAAATCTTTCCAGGCTTTTTGCATTTCACTCATCACCTCAATGGTGTCGCCCTGTATTACTACATTCCCATCTTGAAAGCCCATGTCTTTAAAGATATTTCCAATCTCCTCAAAACCTGCTTCAAGGTCTTTTCCAAGTTGGTCAAAGTCAATGGATCGATTATCATCTTTTTGTGGAGTAGGTGTATCCTTATTGGTATTTCCTTCGTTAAGAATATCATCCCATGTTTTGGCGGGATCTTGGTCTTGTGCAGCAGCTATATTAATACAAGCTACGAGACATAATATAGATAGTAAAAGTCTGGTTATTGATTTCATATTGTTTAGTTGATTGACGGATGTAGGAAACTACGAGCTTAAAAGCTACTTCAAAAACGGATAAGTTGCAAATTTTATTTTAGGAACGATGCGACGTCCGACGATAAACGATTAGCGTCCGACGATAAACGATAAACATGCGAGTTGCGACGAAGAATCGTAGATCGGACCCAACCCACCTCTAAATCTCCTCCGAGGAGGAGACTTGAAGACAGTCTACCGTCGGACGTCGCATCGTCAATCGTCGGACGTTCAATCGTCTTTCGCGTGAGGGATAGCAGCGGTAGCTTGCCGAAACAGCCACTTTGTGAAGCAAGGACTAGCGGGGCTGACAGCGGAAGACACCGCTAGGACTATGCTGAACAAGTGGATGTGAGGCGACTACAAGCGGATAGCCCGACCCCACTATCTGCCTGTTCATGCGTCTTCGCATGAACTACAGGCGGATAGTGGGGACACGCCCAAATATTGATGATTCGGTGATTGGATGACTGAGTGATAGGGTGACGGATACTTCTTATTTCCTTAATTCCATGACTTTAGGTGGCACACGGTAGATAAATGAAAATAATTTGTATAATAGCAATACTAATGAATCTGTTTGAAAGGCTTAATAATCAAAGAAATAACCATTAGAATTATGTTGATTGCGTATTGTCAGAGAAAAGTAAAAAATAACTGTGAAAAGATCGTTTCTTTTCCAAAAAAATAGACTATCTTCCAAATCTGTATGTACCCAAAAGACGAGAATGACTATGCATCAGATGCAGATACCGATTTTTTCAAAATTACCCAAGACAGGAACGACTATTTTTGCTACTATGAGCCAATTGGCGGCGCAGCATCAGGCGATAAACTTATCACAAGGATACCCTGATTTTGACTGTTCCCCCGCACTCATTGAGCTGGTATATAAATATATGAAGGATGGGCATAACCAATATGCACCGCTGGCTGGTGTGCCTGCTTTGAGAGAGCAAATTGCCTCAAAAGTGAACCGTGCTTATGACTGTGCTGTAAACCCAGAAACGGATATTACAGTTACCTCGGGAGCGACACAAGCCATTTATACGGCGATTACTTCTATGATTCGAGAAAATGACGAGGTGATTGTGTTTGAGCCATCCTATGATTCGTATACACCGAGTATTTTACTCAATAATGGGCGACCTATTTATATTCGCTTAGAAGGTCCTGATTTTCATATTCCGTGGAAGGCGGTGAAGAAGGTGATGACGGCTCGAACCCGCATGATTATTATTAATACGCCGCATAACCCTACGGGAAGTGTGTTGAGTGCTGAGGATATGGAGGAATTGCACCATATCGTGAAGGATAACAATATTTTGCTGTTGTTTGATGAGGTGTATGAACATATGGTGTTTGATAAGGGCGAGCATCTAAGTGTGTTGAAATATCCTGCTTTGAGAGATCGAAGTTTGGTGATGTATTCGTTTGGTAAGACCTTTCACAATACAGGCTGGAAATTGGGCTACTGTATCGCTCCTGCTTATTTGATGAAGGAGTTTAGAAAAGTACATCAATACCTTATTTATTGTGTAAATACACCATTGCAATACGCGTTGGCAGCCCATTTGGAAGATCCTAGTCATTATGAGGGCATTGCGGATATGTACCAACAAAAGCGAGATCTGTTTTTAGAGCTGATTCAAAAGAGTCGATTTAAATTCGTCCCAACACAAGGTACTTATTTTCAAGTATTGGATTATTCGGCTATTTCGACTGAGAAAGATATTGAGTTTGCAAAAGAATTAACTATTAAATCCAAAGTAGCGTCTATACCTTTGTCTCCTTTTTATAGTAAGAAAGATAATCAACATTTATTGCGTTTTTGTTTTGCCAAGAAAGATGAAACACTCGAACGGGCAGCACAAATTTTGTGTAAATTGTAATGTGAACTAATGATGAAAAATACGCTGCAACTTAGCCTTGTCCAAGCGAATATTATTTGGGAAAATATTCCCGTCAACTTGGAGCATTATAGCAACTTATGCCAAGACATCAAATCAACAGATGTCTTAATTCTTCCAGAAATGTTTCAAACGGCGTTTACCATGCAGCCCGAAAAAGTGGCCGAAAAAATGGAGGGTCGCACGATGGAGTGGATGGCGGATTTGGCGAAGCGAGTAGGTGGGGTGGTAACGGGGAGTTTGGTCATTGAAGAGGAGGGGCTTTATTATAACCGCCTCATTTGGATGCGCCCCGATGGAACTTATGCGTATTATAACAAGCGGCATCTATTTCGCATGGTGGGGGAGGAAGAGGTATTTCAAGCGGGTAAAAAACGCTTGGTCGTGGAGTGGCAGGGCTGGCGTATTTGTCCGATGATTTGTTATGATCTCCGCTTTCCTGTTTGGTCGCGCAATAAACAAGACTATGACCTCGCTATTTATGTGGCGAATTGGCCCAACCAACGTAGTTATCCCTGGGTGCAATTGTTGAAAGCGAGAGCGATTGAAAATTTGGCTTATGTGGTGGGAGTAAATCGTGTAGGGCATGACCACGAAAGTAATTATTACAGTGGACATAGTGGCGTCAATAATTATAAAGGGGAAGTGCAAGCTTTGTTGCAACAAAAGGAGGGAATTATAGAACGGGCTATAAGTCTTGATGCGCTCCAACAATTTCGAAAGGCATTTCCTGCGTGGATGGATGCGGATGAGTTTGATTTGAAAGAAGATAAATAAAAAAGCCGAGCATGTTAACATGCTCGGCTTCTTTATTAGTTTATATTTATAAACGAAAGAGACTATTCATTTTCAATAATATTCTCAATCTTCGTATCTCCATCAGATCCAACATTATTCGTGCGATCTGGTAAGAAAAAGTTAGCAGTAATTGCCATAAAGAAAATAGCAACAATTAAAACCCAAGTAGTGCGGTTCAAAAAGCTGTTTGTTTGTTGTACACCCCCCATCGCGCTACTAGCACCTCCACCAAATCCAGCACCTAATCCACCACCTTTAGGGTTTTGAACTAGTACAATAAAGATCATAAAGATACTTAAGAGGATGATCAATAACATCATAAATGTATACATCGGTCGTTCTATTTTGTTAA
>JAHDHP010000412.1 GCA_020631245.1 Bacteroidota bacterium
AGTTATGTAGCTGAAATGCGCAATATCCATACCCAAAAAGATAGAATGCGTTTTCGAGCAAATTTGGAGCGAATAGCGGGCTTCTTTGCCTATGAGATTAGTAAAGAATTGCCCCACAAAACAGTCGATATTGAAACACCCTTGGGAATAGCTCCTTGTGAAGTGTTAGCGGAGCAACCTGTGTTAGGAACCATCTTACGAGCAGGTTTACCTATGCACAACGGATTACTACAATTTTTTGATAAAGCCGACAATGCATTTATCTCCGCCTATAGAAAACATCATAAAAGTGGTGACTTTACGATCAAACTAGAATATCTCTCCTGCCCCTCACTCGATGACCGAATCGTTATCCTTTCCGATCCCATGTTGGCTACAGGAGCCTCCATGGTTTTAACCCTACAACAACTCTTTCAGACGGGATCAATCAAAAAGGTGCATATCGCTACTGCTATCTCCTGTCGAGTGGGTATTCAAGAAGTCCAGCGCAATTTTCCAGATGTAACAATCTGGACAGCCGCTATTGACGAAGAACTAACAGCCAAAGGATACATTGTACCTGGATTAGGAGATGCAGGTGACCTAGCATTTGGAGAAAAAATACAAGCTTAAACAACTAATAATAGATATGCGATTTCCCTCGAAATTGATCGAAAATGCCGTCAATGAGTTCAGCAAACTACCAGGTATTGGGCGCAAAACAGCCCTTCGATTAGTACTTCACTTACTAAAAGAAGAGGTAAACATTACGGAAGAATTTGGTAATACCATCATCAAAATGCGGCAAGACATCCGCTTTTGTACGCAGTGCCACAATATAGCCGATCAAGAGTTATGCAGTATCTGTGAAGATACCCTTCGAGATCGAGAAGTACTTTGTGTCGTGGAAAATATTCGGGAAGTAATTGCAATCGAAAATACAGAGCAGTTCAGAGGCGTTTACCACGTTTTAGGAGGCGTCATTTCTCCCATTGATGGCATCGGTCCCGACAATCTCAATATTCAATCCCTCATGGATCGGGTCGCGCTAGGAGAGATCAAGGAAATTATCATGGCTCTCAATCCCACGATGGAAGGAGATACCACCATTTTTTATTTATCGAAAAAACTACGAGAAAAAGGCATCAAAATTACCACTATTGCCAGAGGTGTCGCCTTCGGAGGAGAGCTAGAATATGTCGATGAGCTTACTTTAGCCCGTTCTATCGCTACCAGAATGCCCTATGATCGTTATCTAAATAATAAATAGTTGTTGGGCGTGCCCCCATTTTTGCTTTTTCAGATGCTCCCGCCAGCGTCCTCGCTGGTGGCATCTGAAAAAGCAAAAATGGGGTCGGGCTATCCGTTTGTAGTTGCCTCACAGTCACTAGTTACGCATAGTCCTAGCAGTGTCTTCCGCTGTCAGCCCTGCTAGTCCTTGCTTCACAAAAGTGGCTGTTTCGCCAAGCTACCACTACTATCCCTCACGCGAAAAACGTCCGACGATTGAACGTGCGATGTGCGACGGAAGTACTGTTACTCTTCATTATATATGGTGCATTTTGTAATGAATTGTTTTTGCAAATGTATAACGCCGAAAAACGATTGAACGAAAATCGTCGGACGTTAATCGTTCAATCGTTTTTTCCTACTTCGGAATCTTTACCGTATACTTCTTTTTATCTTTTCTTTCCTTCAACGATTTTCCAATCAACCACTGATTCAACAATTTTAAATGTTTATAAGTCGTCCCATGCTCATGGGCAAAATCAGCAATATCTACAATACCAGTCACTTCAACAGTTGTATGAGGAATAGGCGGGTAGAGGTCATTTGCACCGAGTTGAAAGCCATATTTCTCAGGATTACTCAACAGAAGTTTATAAGCCAAGATGCGAAACACATAGCGAGACGTTTCACTATTGAGGTAAAGATCAAAGTAATTGCCTTGTTGTTGGCGTTCCATTTGGTTCGAAATACCTTTCACACCCATATTATAACCACCAGCAGCAGTCGTCCAACTATTCAATTTATTAAAAGCGGTTTTTAGATACTTCGCAGCGGCTTCTGTCGATTTTTCTACATGATAACGTTCATCTACATCACCACTAATTTCAAGCCCATGACTTTTACCTGTTTCTTTCAAAAACTGCCAGAACCCGCGCGCATTCTTGGGAGAAATAACATTCTCTAAACCACTTTCTGCAACTGCCAAGTATTTAAAATCATCAGGAATACCATTCGCTTCCAAAATAGGTTCAATAGTTGAAAACCAGCGATTAGCCAATTTACAGATTCGAACAGTATGAGAATGACGATAAGAAATAGAGATGAGTTCACGATCTAGGCGTTCATAAACCTCGTAATCTTCAAGCGGAACACGCTCGCCAGCGAAGGTCAGTTCTTCAGGAATATAAGCTTGTGTTACTTCTTGGCGCAAAGGTTCGGCAGCACTTGCCTTGCCAGTTGTATTATAAGCAGCAGGTCGATAAAGACTACCAGCAATGTTTTTTTCTGGGCTGGCTGGGGCTTTTTCTGCAAAAAAAGCATAACTACCAAAAAGCCCCAATAGGAGGATAAGAGCGATGGATAGGGATTTCATAAAAGTAAATCTGACTAAGTGATAAAATACCATGAAAAAGAGTGATTTAGCATTGTATGAATGCCCACTTCTTTAAAGATGGGCAAACATAGCTAAAGTCACACTATAGGTTAAAACCGCGATGTGAGGTGGTGAGGGATATTAATAGGATGTTTTAAACGAGTCAATCGTTTAGTCAACCTAAAAAAATAGAAAGATAAGCCACCTAAATAGGGTGGATTAATGAATTAATTGTGAGTATCACTTAATTGTGGGAAGGTAAGGCATTAGACACAAAAGTCATTCCACTAATAGTCAAGAATGTAAGTCAAAAGTCATAAAAGCGAAAAAAGGAATGTTATTTACGCGGTTGCTTATAAATTGGCACTGTTGAACAGGGTTCTCCGTACATGAGGGACTTTACAACAGGCTTTAAAAGGCGTGTAATTTCTGTATATGCATAAAAGGGTACAGGTTTCTGTCCACATCCTTTGACAACTACGCGTTTGTCTTCAAATTTGCTTACATCTAGCTGGTGGAGTGCCTGTTGAAAAAGGAGGTTGCGCAACATGTCTTCATTTCCAAAAGCGGAAAAGTGGGCATGAGGAGCTAGTTTGGTGCTGATAAGCATATAAGCCCACACTGGTACAACTGCATCTGCTGTACAAATGATGGCTACATTTTTTCCTTCATAGGCTGTCCAATCATGCTCTTTCATGGCTTTGCGGAAATCTTTTTCTTTCAAGATCAATTCCATAAATAGGAAGGGCTTAATGTCGAAGGTGACAAATTCTTGGGTGGGGTAAAAGTCTTCTAAGTTGAGGGTGATAATACCACTTTGGGCAACTCGGTTGACAATGGGACGATCCTGACTCATAAAAAGGTATTTTATTTGTTTATCCGTTATTCTTAAACAAGTAGAGTGGGGGGGAGGTTCAAATGGTGACAGGATGATTG
>JAHDHP010000035.1 GCA_020631245.1 Bacteroidota bacterium
AGTACAATATCTACTTCATTGAGTTTGAGATAGGGATCACTTTCTGAAGCATGACGCGTTTCGATAAGGCCTACATAGTTGGCATCTAATGTTTCAATTTTCTTTTCAATAAAATCAATGAATTTTTCATCAATGTCGATGGCGATGACTTTGGCGGCTTTTTCAGCAAGGCGGAAGGTAAAATAACCAGAACCTGCTCCAATATCAGCGACCGTTTTCCCTGATAAATCTCCTAGAGAAGCTATCACGGCTGCTGGCTTTTGCCATTTTGCGCGATTGGGGCTTTCAAATTGTTGAATTAATTCTTCGTGGCTGGCTTTGTGGTGCATGTGTTCATTGGCACTAGTATGTTGTCCGCTGTTTTCACATCTCGTAAGTAACAGACTGGTCGTACTTATAAGTAGTAAAAGTATCAATAATTGTTTCATCTCGTCATATTTCTCATAAAAATACAGAAATAGTCGCTTTTTGGCGAATTAGTGACAAATTGGGTGCTTTTTTTTCCTGATATTAAACTAATTAAGCTAGTAGATATTCTAAATTTAGATGAACGAGCTACAAAATGCTATGTTTTTAGCTATAGAGTTATAGTACAAATTTGATGTTTTTCAATTAACTCCTTATGTTTCTTATATAGCTTATGTGGTTATTTTTGTCGAAAAGGATCATTACGAAATAAAAGAAAGACGATGAAAAAGTTATTATTTACATTATTGTTTGCGATTACCATTCAAGTAGGTTTTGCACAAACCGCTCAACAACGCAAGGACTTAGTAGAGAACCCTGCTTATGAGCAAATGTTGCAGGGCTTATTGTCGAGAAATGTACAGGAAGTGAGTGCTAGTGAGGTGGCGGCTATGGAAAATGTAGTGTTATTAGATGCAAGAGAATGGAACGAATATGCGGTAAGTCATATTAAGGGGGCTGAGTGGATTGGTTATGATGATTTTAATATGATGAGAGTGGCTCATTTGGATAAGGAGGAGAAAATTGTTGTTTATTGTTCGGTGGGGTATCGTAGTGAGAAAATTACAGAACAGTTGATGGAGTTTGGCTATACCAATGTCGCGAATATGTATGGTAGTTTGTTTGAGTGGATGAATCAGGGGTATCCTGTGTATGATGAGTCAGGAAAACGTACAGATAAGATTCATGCGTATGATGAGCATTGGGGGCAGTGGGTGAAGAAGGGAGTGAGGGTTTACAAGTAGAGACGTAGCGCGCTACGTCTTTACATAGAGAGATTGCGCGCAACATTTTTACAATTATAAAAGACATAGAAAGGGGATGACTTGTTTAGAGTCATCCCCTTAAATACTTATGAAGGCATATACAAAATTTCAAGTTGACATTTTCAATTTTGTTTTATTCGATTCTACTAATTTTTATGTTATAAACTCCCTTTGGTAATGATTGTAAAGGGATGCAAGAATAAGGGTTGTTGGTTTTTACCTGATGTACTACCTTATATTTTTGATCGAGTATACTGATTAAATGAGTAGGTGACTCGCTAGATTCTGGTATGGTCAGGTCAAAATTTAAAGCATTATTACTAATTGTATCTGGATAAATGTGGGCATTTGTTCTTGGTTTTTGATCCATGTTTAGTTTTGGTTTGTAAGAGGTTAAAACAATGGACAAATGCTTCTACATAGAATTTGGGGGCGTATGGGATTTTAATTGTTCATAAAACCACCAATAAAGGATTGTTTCTCTCCATTGTTTTTATCAACCATATATGCCGTTTTATATTTACGCTTCATTCGTTTGTCAATATCCATAACTGTAACTCGGTTATCTTTATCTTCATCTAATCCTGCATTCATTTTGTATGCTTTTGAAGGACTAGCATACAGGGTGTAGCAATATTCTTCTGGTATGGCTTTGGGGTATAAAATTCCTAAATAAAGTGAGGTCAAGCTTTTATAGTCTCCATATTTTTGTCGGTATCCATTGAGGTAATTATAGACATAATCTAGTTGCTCAATGTGGTTCATATTGCGGAGTTTGTCAGTCGTGATGTTATGCTCTTTGGCTGTGGTTGGCATAAATTGTATCAAACCAGTAGCTCCGCTACCTAACTGATTTTTTACACTTGCATCAAATCTAGACTCTGAATGCATAACCGCCATCAACCACTCTGGCGGCACATCCAGTCCCCTGGCTACCTCCCTGACTTTCCTCTCAAAAGCCTCGACATCATAGACATAAGTAGCAGCCTGATCTAATAAATACAGCGATGCAGATTTATTAGTATATTTTGCTTGATGACCGTTATTATTATAATGATGGTCATTTTGATGTTGAGCTACCTGTCTTTGCTGTATAAAATTGCTTTGGAATAGTTTGAAGGTAACTACATTAGTAATTAGTAATAAGCCAATGATAAAGGCTAATTGTCTGTAGTCATATTTGTTGTTTGATTGACTACCTTTTGCTGTGTTAAAGTTGTTTAAGAAATTCATAGAATCTGGCTGTTAAAAATATAGAAGAAAACGGATAAGGATTGTAGGGTTAGTATTAAAAACTCTTCGCGTTTTCTTATTTCTGGTGACAATACAAATATAAGCCCTTTGGCTAAAAAATAAAAACTTTGGCTAAGATTTTTAACAAAAATATTGATTTTTAGGAAGGTTGAATAAAGGTCGTGCTAATAATGTTAGCGAAAAAGGTTTTGAAGGAGTGGAAGAATTGCTGTTCTTCTTTTGTATTATTAACCAGAGATTACACGGATTTACACAGATTATATGATTGTTAGAATGCTCAAATGTCATTGAAATAAGGATTCAGGAGTCAGATTTTGATAGAGAGAAGGCGTGTCTGTACAGTCAATTCATAGATGGAATTTAGGTTGTTTTCTCTTTGTGGAGGTGGTAGACGACCTATAATGATAAAACATACAACCTCTACGAGGTTGGGGGGGCTGGTTTGTTCTTCCTTTCAATCAACGTATCGCCTCTATGAGGCTAAGAAAATCGTTACGTAACGCCCATTCAGTCATTCGCTCATTCACTCATTCACTCAATCAGTCATTGGTTTACGTGAGGGATAGTAGCGGTAGCTTGGTGAAATGGCTGCTTTTGTGAAGCAAGCCCTAGCAGGGCTGACGGAGGAAGACACTGATTAGGGCTATGCAGCACAAGCAGCTATGAAACAACTACAAGCGAATAGCCCGACCCCAAACACAAAAAGCGCAATCATTTGCTTTCGCCAGCCATAAGGCTGGTGACAAATGATTGCGCTTTTTTGTGTTTGGGGGCACGCCCAAAAAAATTAAAAAGGAATGATTATGATTGAGAAGTCTGGCTTTTTTTGTCTTCTTCGCCTATTCCTAATTCAATTTCTTCTTTGATTGTTGCTCGTGCTTGGTTGAATTCTTTAATTCCTTTACCAAGTCCACGTGCTAATTCAGGAATTTTACGTCCTCCAAATAAAAGAAGGATGACAAGAAAAATAACAATTGCTTCTGAATAGCCAATAAATAATAAATGCAGTTCCATGATTATCAATTTTGTTACTTACAAAGTTACGCTTTTTATAGCCTTATTCAAAGTTTAATATGTTGACGGGCATGGAAAAGGGCTTGTGCTTTATGCACGTTTGCGTAACCAGCTAATAGGATTTACTTTCTTTTTTCCTTCCCAAACTTCTAAATGTACGACAGTGCCTCCTTTTTTAGGATCGGAATGTGCTATTCCAATGGTTTGGCTGGCACTGACTCGGTCTCCTTCTTTTACATTAGTCGATTTGAGATTGGTATAAACGGTAAAATGACTTCCATGCTTTACTATAACGGCCCATTGGAAGGTTGGCGTATATAATTTCTTGGTAACCACACCTTCGAAGATGGTTTGTACACTGGCTCCTTTGGAAGTATTGATATCGATTCCGTTATTGGTGATAGTGATATTTTTGAGTACAGGATGTGGGTGAGTGCCAAATTTGCCTGTAATATATCCTTTACGTACTGGCCAAGGAAGGTTTCCTTTGCTATTTTGAAAAGTGACAGCAGGTTTTGGTGGAGTAATAGTAGCCGGTGCTGTCAATTTTTGAATGGTTGAGCTTTTGGGTTTATCCGACGTTGGATGATTAGTGGTATTGGCAACTACTTTTTCTTGTCCAATTATTGGGCGAGCTGCTACTGTTTTTGCTGCTTTTTGTTGGGCAGTAGCGATAATCGCTTTGGTTTTGCCAATATTTGCTTCTGCTACAGCTTGTTTTTTGGCCGCTTTTTTAGCTGCTTGTTCTCTAAATTGACGTTGTTGTACGGCTTCTTTTTCTTTTTGTGCAGCTAATTGAGCAAGCCTTGCTTCTTCCGCTTTTTGTGCAGCTAATTGCTCTTTTTCAATAACTGCTATGATTTCATTTTGCAAATTTGTTTCAGCTTCCTTTTTTTCTTCCCAAGATGCTTTTAATTCAACTTCCTGCGTTTTTAAATTGGCAATGAGTTGTTGTTGCTTTTCTCTATCATTTTCTAGTTCCTTTTTTTCGTTTTCTTGTTGAGTTAATAGCTTCGTTTTATCGTCTTTTGTAACCTGAAGGGCAAGGATATTTTGTTCAAGGGTATCTTGTGTCGCTCCTAAATCGGCAAACTGTTTTTTTCGATGATCACTATATGATTTTACATACTTGTAGCGTCTAAAAGCATCATTAAAATCGTCAGAAGAAAATATAAATGCTAGTTTACTATAAGAATTTTGAGAAACGTAGGTTTGGCGGATGGTTGCCGCATAATCATTTTCAAGGGTATTTGCTCGTTCGGTGACAGCTTGTATTTTAGACTGTGCATGAGAAATATCCGTATCAATTTGATCAATTTGTTGATTGGATTGTTGGATGGCATTTTCTCGTATTACAATCTTTTCGTTGAGTAGCTTAAGATCGTTAATACTTGTTTGTTGTTTGGTCTTATTTTCTTTTTGAAGGACTTCGATATTTTGAATGTCCTTTTGGAGATTGCTCTTTTCGGACTCTAATTTTTTACGTTCGGGAGAAAAACTGGATAGGAGGAAGCATACCACTATTGTTAGTAGTACATAAACAAAACCTTTATTCGACGCGCTCATAACTAGTTTTTAAGGGAAAGGGGAATTTAAGGGCTTTATTGGGAGTCTCTACCTTTGAGAAATTCATATCAGCTTTGATAATATCAGGAATGGTGATGCGTATAGTTCGCTCGAAAGCGAAGGGTTTTTCATTCACCATTTTATAATCTGCAAGATCCATTTTGACTTGGCGATCGTTGACTATATCTTCTATTTGCATAGAGGAATACGTGTAACTATTCGCGTCTACTTTGGATGTAATGGCTAGGGTACTATCTTGCATTTGTAGCTGATAGCTTATATCATCTAGGGTAGTTAGGCGTGGACGCTTGCCTGGTAAATTAGGCATTTGTCCTAGTATAATATCCTGAAGGGTATGGAAATCAATAGGATAACCTACGAGTTCTTCTACATAGTCAATACTTCGAGGATAATACTTTTTTCCAAAACGGTCTATTACTTTGATGGAGTCGGGGCTTATAAGTGCATAGGCAACTGGAAGTTTGACAAAACTAGGATAAACAGTCATCCAAATAAGGCTGTCTTTTCGCATTCGAATGTCTGCGCCGAGTTGTTGTTTCATGCCTAAGCCATCGAAGCCGATTTTGGTTTTTGCTTTGAACCATTTAGGATTCAAGGCATTTGCCATTAGTTTTTCTGTTACTTGATCTTCGAGACGAGTTTGTTTTTGTTGTGCTTTTTTGGCAACTCTTTTTTTGGAACAGGCACTACTAGTAAATAAAATAATGGCTAGTACTGCCCATATCAGTAGATGGGGGATGTGGATCTTTTTCATAGTTGTTGGACAGGTACATCACTTACTCGATTAAGCGACGTGAATTAATTTTTTGATCGAGTCGCGTAGCGTCTCCTCCTTTCTCTTTCGATTTTTTCCAATACTGCACCGCTCCATCAACATCATTTAATTTAAATAGTGTGTCGCCATAATGCTCTAAAATGGTAGCATTTTCCTTCCCATTGTTGTTTAGCGATTTTTCGAGCCATGATTTCGCCTCACTATATTTCTTTTGTTTGAATAAAATCCAACCATAAGTATCAAAGAACGATGAGTTATTAGGAGAAAGTTCAATACTCTTGGCAGACATTTCTGCTGCTTGATCTAATTTGTCACCCCTTAATGAAAGGTAGTAACTAAAATTATTGAGTAGAGTAGGGTTGTTAGGATTTAGTTGGATGGCCTTATCATAGCTTTTATCCGATTTCTCATATTCTTCCATTGTATGATAGGTTTCACCAAGTAAACCATAAATTTCACCTGCTAACTCTTTATCTCCCACACTAATCATACCACCTCTCTTCAAAGTCTTCACAGCTTTCTCATAATTTTTCTTTTGGTAGTAAGAAAGTCCACTAAAATAGTAAGGAATGGGCTGATTTGGGAATAGGGTAATCATTTCTTTACTATCTTCTAACAAAAGATCGTAGTCATCTAACTCATATTCGACCCATAAAATGTTTTTCCAAATGTCTAATTGGTTGGGATCAATCTCTATGGTTTGTTTGAAAGCACCTAGAGCTTCCTTCTTTTTATTACAATTAAATAATAGATTTCCATAAAAGGTATGTGCTTTTGCATCCGTCGAATGTTGCTTAACCACTCCTTCCGTCAATTGGATAATATGCTTGTTTTCATCATTATTTTTAAGATCGATTGTTTGTGCGTATTTTTTTAGGATGTCAATCTTACGATCCAAGCCTGCGCTATTATCACCCAATAATTTCTCCATTTCTGCTAAATACTGCTCGTCATTTCCTTCTTTGCGGAAGGAATCAGCGACCATCATTTTAGCTTGGGTATTTTCGGGATCTATTTCTAATATTTCTTTGTATTGTACCATTGCATCATCTTCACGTCCCAAACTCATCAACAATTCGGCAGCCATAAAACGATAGCGAATATCAGTAGGATTTTTATCAACTAATTTCTGAACATCTTTAACGGCATCATCCATACGTCCTAATTGGTCATATAGCCGAAATTTTGGAAATAAAAATTGCTCAACAACTCCTACTTTCTTTTCTAGACTTTCATACACATTGAGTGCTTCTTCATATTTTCCCGCTTGTCCATACATCGAAGCTAGGTCGATATAATATTCATAGTTATTGGGGAATTTTTCGGTGAGTTGTTTATAAACCTTAGCCGCTTCTTCATATTGAGCATCCTCTATAAGTACCTCAGCATATAATATCTGGTACCACTTATTACTAGGATCAGCTTCGGCAGCTTTACGGGAATATTCCAAGGCTTTTTCGCGATTCTTAGAGCTAAAGTTCATTTTAGCCATCTGAAAAAGAGCCGCATCGTTTTTTGGATCAATTTTTAAGCAATTCAAAAAGGTTTCTTCGGCTAATTTCCCATTGTTTTTAATCACCGCCAACATTCCCTCATACAATAATTTTTCTACTCGCTGTTGATCTTCTGGAGAAAGGCGAGAGACAGGTTTCTTCTCGACTGTAGTAGCCGTTTCTGTTGTTGGTGTTTTTACCTTCTTTTTAATCTTGCGTTTATCTTGAGCAAATGCATCATTGCTCCATAAAAAACAACAACAGAAGCATAAAAGAATAGGATAAATATGTTTTAGTCTGTACATCATGTTTGTGTTGAATAGTCACCTAGACTGAGTTCATCAATCTTTCCTGATAAGTCAACAAAATTGCCAATCATAGAGTTGGTCAATATTTGTCTTTTGACACTAGAATTATTTTGAATAATACTATTACTAATAATTGAATGCTCAATAATTGTTCCTGATCCTACAGATACGTGAGGACCAATAACAGCTTCTTTAATAACACTACCTTTGCCAATAAAACAGGGTTCAATAATCGTTACATTATCTAACACTGCTTCTGCATCAATAAGGTCATCTTCTCTTTCTTTAGCAAATTCTAAAATGCGTTGATTGGTATAAACCGTTGCATTTTTATTCCCACAATCTAACCACTCTTCCACACTAGCGATTCCAAATTGCGATCCCTTTTGCTTCATGTTCTCCAGTGCATTGGTTAGTTGGTACTCGCCTTTCTCTTTAATATCATTGTCTACTAAATAACGCAATTCGTTTTTAAGGTATTCTCCATCACGGAAATAATAAATACCAATAATCGCTTCATTAGATATAAATTCGGCTGGTTTTTCATGAAATTCGGTAATAATACCATTCCCATCTAATTTCACGACTCCAAATCTACTAGGATCTTCCACCTCATGTGTCCAAATAATCCCATCCTTACTCGTATCAATCTTCGCATTTGCTTTAAACAAAGTATCGGCAAAAGCAACGGTTACATTTCCATCTAGTAAGCTTTCGGCACATAAGATAGCGTGAGCAGTACCAAGTGGTTGATCTTGGTAAAAAATATGCCCCTCTGCACCTGCTCTGCCAGCTACTTCTCGCAGCTCATGTTCCACTTCCTCACCAAAATCGCCAATTACAAAGGCAATATGCTCAAAAGGTGCATCAAACATCTTGACAATATCTTCAACAAGACGTTGTACAATAGGTTTACCCGCTACAGGCACTAAAGGTTTAGGCACAGTTAGCGTATGCGGACGTAAACGAGAGCCACGTCCAGCCATTGGTATAATTAAATTCATAGACTAAATTGCTTGCTTCTTGATAATGATTGTTTCATTATCGACTAGTGTTTATAAATATAAGTATCATTGAATGCCGTTTCCCGTACTACCAAATCCACCACTACCACGATTGGTTTCCGATAAAACTTGAACTTCTTGCCAAGTAATACGCTCATATCGAGCAATGACCATCTGGGCCATTCGATCTCCTGATGAAATGAGTTGTGCTTCTTGTGAAATATTGGCTAACATTACCTTTATTTCACCTCGATAATCAGCATCAATGGTGGCTGGAGCATTGGGTATAATTAAGCCTTTTTTCAAGGCCCAACTACTACGCATTCTAATTTGTGCTTCAAAACCCATTGGTAACTCAATATGGAGACCGGTAGGAACTAAAATCCGTTCAAATGGGGCGATAGTTATGGGTTCGTTCAGAAAAGCATATATATCCATTCCTGCTGCTCCTTGTGTCGCAAAATTAGGAAGCGGATTATTCGATTTGTTGATAATTTTAACGTTCATCTGTACAAAGATACGAGATTTATTGATTTTTGGGCGTGCCCTTTCATAGTTGTTGAGTAGTTGGGCAATTTCTGTAAAGACGTTGTACGCAACGTCTCTACTCAATCACCCCACCACTCAACAACTATTCCAGGTCGGGCTATTCACTTATAGTTGCCTCATAGCTACTTGTGCCGCATAGTCCTAGCAGTGTCTTCCGCTGTCAGCCCTGCTAGTCCTTGCTGCACAAAAAGTAGCTATTTCACCAAGCTATCGTTGCTATCCCTCACGCGAAAACAATGAGTGAATGAGCGATTGAATGAATGAGTGAGTGAATGGCGTTACGCAGCAATAAAAATTTGTTTTTTTATAGCAAAATACTTGTATTTTGATCTAAAATGGATTTTCTTACCCAATCACCCAATCACCCAATCACCCAATCACCCAATCACCCAATCACCCAATCACCCCCTCTGTGTTCTCCTTTCATCTCTGTGTCCTTTGTGGTTTACCCAAACTTCTCCTTCAACAACTTCTGCAAATCAAACATCTCATCTCTAAGGCGAGCAGCATTTAAAAAGTCAAGTTCTTTAGCTGCTTTTTGCATCGACTTTTTAGTTTCATCAATCGCTTTCTCCAACTGTGGGCGATTCATATACTGAATCACAGGATCGGCAGCAATGTCTCCTTGTTTTTCGGGTTCTATATAGGCATTTCCTTGACCTCTCACCTGAAGCACAGCCGACTGTTCGATAATTTTCTCTTTCGATTTAAAGACTGTTGTAGGTGTAATACCATGCTTCTCATTATAAGCCAATTGCTTTTGTCGTTTTTGATCAGTACTATCTAGAGTAGCTTGCATGGAGCCTGTTATTTTATCAGCATAAAAAATGACCAATCCATTAGCATTACGTGCTGCACGTCCTGCTGTCTGTATCAAGGAGCGTTCATTGCGAAGGAAGCCTTCTTTATCAGCATCTAGGATGGCAACGAGTGATACTTCAGGTAAATCAAGCCCTTCCCTTAATAAGTTGACACCAATTAGTACATCAAAGTCACCCAATCGGAGGTCTCGAATGATTTCTACCCGCTCTAAAGTGTCTACTTCCGAGTGAATATACCGACATTGAATATTGAGGTGAGAGAGGTATTTGGCAAGTTCTTCTGCCATTCGTTTGGTGAGGGTTGTCACTAGGACACGTTCATCGCTTTCTATTCGTTTGTTGATTTCTCCAATTAGATCATCAATTTGGTTGAGGCTAGGACGTACCTCTATAGGTGGGTCTAACAAGCCTGTGGGGCGTACCACCTGTTCTACAATTACGCCTCCTGATTGCTCCAATTCATAGTCGGCAGGTGTAGCCGAAACATAGATGACTTGGTTGAGTAGCTTTTCAAACTCCCCAAAATTCTGAGGACGATTATCTAGAGCAGAGGGAAGGCGGAACCCGTAATCTACTAGGTTGGTTTTGCGGGAGCGATCACCTCCATACATACCCGATATTTGCGGAATAGTAACATGACTTTCATCTACAAACATGATAAAATCTTCGGGGAAGTAGTCGAGCAGACAGAAGGGGCGCGCTCCTGGATCGCGCTTATCAAAGAAACGGGAGTAGTTCTCAATACCCGAACAATAGCCTAATTCACGAATCATTTCTAGATCAAAATTGACCCGTTCTTCAAGACGTTTGGCTTCTATATACTTTCCTACTTTATTAAAATAATCGACCTGTGCTTTTAATTCATCCTGTATTTCATGGATAATCTCTACAAATTGCGATTGTGGAGCAATGTATAGATTGGCAGGGTAGACGGTGATATAATCTCGACTTTCGAACCTTGCTCCTGTTTCGGGATTAAAGACATCTATTTCTTCGAGTTCCTCACCGAAAAAGGTGAGCCTAAAAGCATGGTCATCGGCATAAGAGGGAAATATTTCAATCGTATCGCCTCGCACACGGAAGGTGCTACGTTTAAATTCAATTTCGGTACGCGAATAGAGATTTTTGACTAAGCGGAGTAATAGTTCTTTTCGTGATACAATATCGCCTACTGCCAAACGGATAATGCTTTCTTTGTATTCTTTGGGGTTTCCCATACCATAAATACAAGAAACAGAGGCTACTACAATCACATCTCGTCTACCAGACATAAGGGAGGACGTCGCTCGTAGACGTAGCTTTTCTACCTCATCATTGATCGCTAAATCTTTTTCGATATAGGTATCGGTAACAGGGATATAGGCTTCGGGTTGGTAATAATCGTAGTAAGAAACGAAATACTCGACCGCATTTTCAGGAAAAAATTGCTTGAACTCCCCATAAAGCTGTGCTACAAGTGTTTTGTTGTGGCTTAGAATGAGGGTTGGGCGTTGTGTGTTTTGAATGACATTGGCCATGGTAAAGGTTTTTCCTGAACCTGTTACCCCAAGTAGGGTTTGGTTAGGAATACCACTTTCAACACCTGTTACGAGTTGTCGGATAGCTTCGGGTTGGTCACCAGTGGGTTGGAAGTCAGATACTAGTTTGAATTTCATGATTATTGTTAAAGATAAGTAGAGACAAGGCATGACTTGTCTGTACGGAATAATTCATGTCTTGTCTGTACGAGTGATTATAGCGTAACGCTCATTCAATCATTCAATCATTCAGTCATTCGCTCATCCAGTCATTGTCTTGCGTGAGGGATAATAGCGGTAGCTTGCCGTAGAGACGTTGCGCGCAACGTCTGTACAGAAAGGTAGTGAGGCTATGACTAGCAGGGCTGACGAAGGAAGACATTGCTAGTCATAAAGCCGAACACCTTTTCTGCAAGGCAACTACAAGCGGATAGCCCGACCCCATTTTTCCTAAAAGATGCCACCAGCGTCCTCGCTGGTGGCATCTTTTAGGAAAAATGGGGGCACGCCCAAAAAAAATAAGGATAGGTTTGTTAATAACAGATGACTATTAGTAATAGTTTGCAGTGAAACTGAATGAGTTGTTTCTTGTTTGAGATAAATTTAATAGTTTTGCGGGCAGAATAAAAATACAAAATATGAAAACAGTAGAATTTAAAGATGTAGTGTCGATTAGTGGAATGGGAGGTTTGTTTGCGACAGTAGCACAACGTCCTAATGGGATGATCGTGCGGGCATTAGGAGAAGAGAAGTCAAAATTAGTATCGAATCGCATTCATACTTTTTCGCCACTTGATAAGATTGCTATTTATACAGAGGATGATAGTATACCTTTGATTGATGTGATGCGAGCGATGTTGACCGCAGATACGGAGCAAAATAATGCGCCTGTTTCTTCGAAGGCGAGTTCGAGTGATCTGAAAAAATATTTTCGAAGTATTTTAGCGGATTATAATGAGGAGCGTGTGTATGTAAGTGATATTAAGAAGATTATTAAGTGGTATGGGATTTTGAAAGACCATGATTTGATTTTGTTTGAAGATCCTGCGGAGGATGATGCAGAGGGAGGAGATGAGGAGGAATAGAAATAATATAAAAAGGGGATAGCAAAACCCAAAATGCTATCCCCAAACTCTATGTTTACAACATAAATAATTTTCGATTAAGCAATCATTCTATTTAGTTGCTTAATGTCGCGTATGAGTAAGCGACGTCTATTGAAATAAATTAAATTTTCAGCCCTTAATTCATTTAGAATGGTGGTGACTGTTTGACGGGATGTGCCTGTTAGTCCTGCGATTTCTTGATGGGTGAAAAATTGTTTAACGAGCAGTTCAAATCCTACCTTTTGACCATTTTCGGTTCCTAAATCTCTTAAAAATTCAATAACTCGGTCTTTTGCTTTGCGAAATACTTGAGACTCTAATCTTTTCTGGGCTTTGTGTAATTTCGCACCTAACTTTTGGGTGATAAGTAAGGCAAAGTGGCTATCGTTAGCCATTAACTCACGTAGCTTAGGGAGTTTTATGATAAGTATTTCTGTTTTTTCCATTGCTTGTGCAAATTCACCACGTTCACAAGCACTCATTAATCCCATTTCTCCAAATAAACCTTCGGAAAGTAAGACAGAGTTAATAATTTCTTTGCCGTCGGGAGAGTAAGCACCTGTTTTGATGCGTCCTTTGATGACGAAGAAAACAGTTGTAATATCATCAGAGGGGAAGTAGACAAAGTTTCCACGTTCAATCGTTTTTTGGCTGATGTCGTAATAGTTGTTGTCTTTTTGTTGGAGAGAAATGAGTTGTTGGAGAGGAGAGGCTTCTTTAATGTTACTTTTTTGGCGTACCGCGTTCATAGGACTTTAATTTTGGTGTGATTTGGACTTACTTTACTTGCACTTTATTTTATTGAATGTGAATTTCACAAGAAAGTATCACGAAAGTATCACAACAGTATATCCGTTTTATAACAATTGCCTGTTTGAGTCTATTTTTCTAAGCTATTTGCTTCGTAAATTGGTAAAGAAAAGGTGAATGTAGTGCCTTTGTCTATTTTGCTTTTAATATGATAGTTGGATTCATGAAGATCTAGGATGCGTTTTACAATAGATAAACCAAGACCTGTTCCCTCCTTATTTTGTTGTTGTCTATTTTGAGAATGATACCGATTAAATACGGTATCAAGGTCATCTGTATTGATTCCAATGCCATTATCCTTGATGATAATTTCGATGTACTTTTGTTGTTGCTGAATTTGAACATTTACCTTACCCTTTTTAGGTGTAAATTTGATGGCATTATCCAAGATGTTCTGGAAAACACGTTCAATAAGGGCAATATCAGCATGTACTAGGGGGAGATTCTTAGGAATGTGTGTATTGAATGTTATCTTTTTTTTCTTGGCCTGTAATTGATATTGTTGACTAATATCATGTACTAGTTCTTGAATAAAAAATGGTTCCTTTTGTGCTTTAATTTGGTCTGCTTCAAATTTTGAGAACTCAAAAAGTCCTGAAACAAGTTTGCGTAGTTTATCCGTACTTTTTAAAATGATATTGATATACTTTTTACGTTCTTCAGGGCTGATAGTATCTTCTTTGATGATCAATGTTTCTACATACCCATGTATAACCGCCAATGGGGTTCGGAGGTCATGTGAAACATTGGCGATAAGTTCTCGTCGTAGCTTTTCTGTTGATTTTAATTCTTCAATATTGTTTACTAAACGATCTGCCATTTGGTTGAAGGTGTTGGCAAGGGGAGTTAGCTCACTTGTAGAATTGAGATTAATACGTGTTTTTAAATTGCCTTTTGAAAAACATTCTACAGATTGAATGACATCTCTAAGACTTCGTGTCAAATACCAAACAGCGAAGGTGCCAATAATAATGGCTGCAATCAAAGCAAATAAAACAGATCGTAGTGCTACGCGTTGTTGATAGGAGCTTTGTAAGGCTTCCGTAGCTGATTTGTATTGTTCACCTCCTAGTACGACATATATATACCCTTTTTTACCTGCTTTATCGGTAAAAGTAGCAGCAGAAAATACCTTCGGATCTTCAGGTTCTTTAGGATCTAATGCTTTGATGCAATGTTTGTCTTTGTCATTTATGAATGTGTTAAGTGGTTTTGTTTCAACAGTAAAGGGCGTTATTTTAACTGATCCTACTTTGATCGGTAGAAGGACTTGCCCTTTTTCATCCAAGACATACATCTCTGTACCTGGATTGATTTTCATCACTTGCTCCATTAGTTGATGCATGGCGGCCCACTGAGCTGAATCAGTTGGATGCTTGATTACTTCATCTACAATATTTTGAGCTAGTGTTACATTAAGTCGTTGATTTCGCTCTTGAAAATACGCTTCAGAAGTATCTGTACTGAATTCTATATAAGCAAAGGTAATCATCAGTACGATGATCAAGAAAATAAAGGAAATACGCCAAAATAGGCTTCCAAAAATGCGTTGAAGAAAAGTTGGAGTAATAGGTTCTACCATATATTGTTACTTAAATCAGTCATTAATGTGGGAGCGTTTATCAATCATCTTTAAATCGATATCCTACTCCCCAAGTAGTTAATATAAATGTAGGTTGTTGTAAGTCAGGTTCTATTTTAGCTCTTAGCCTATTGATATGTGAATTGACGGTATGCTCGTATCCATTGTATTCGTAACCCCAAATCAAATTTAATAATCGCTGCCGACTATAACTTTTTCCAGGATTAGAAGCAAGTAAATAAAGTAAGTCAAATTCTTTGGGGGTAAGGTCAATACGTTTTCCTGCTAACATGACCTTTCGTTTATCTACATCTAGTTGTAGATTGTCAAATCGAAGCATTGGATTCGCTTTAGGTGCTTGACTGACTGCTTCCCGACTAAGTTGAATGCGTCGAAAAATGGCTTTTACACGCGCAATAAATTCACGAATACTGAAAGGCTTGGTTAAATAATCATCTGCTCCCGTTTCTAATCCGAGTATCTTGTCAATTTCCTCCGATTTGGAGGTAAGCATAAGAATAGGAGTGTTTATAGCTTGTCCTCGTAGCTTTTGGCAAATTTGTAAACCATCCATATTGGGTAACATAATGTCCAATATAATAAGATCAAAGTTATTATTACTGGCTTCTAGAAACCCTTCCTGCCCATCATATATAGGTGTGGTTCGACAGCCCAAGTCATGTAAGTGGATGCTCAAGAGATCAACGATTTCTCGATCATCTTCTATAATAAGTACTTTTTTTTCCATCAAAATCAAGTTGAAGGTATGTGGTCTATGAATTGGGTGATGGCTACTTGAAATAGAGTTAAGAGATGGCTTGCCCATTACTTAATAACGAGTACAAAAGTAAATACAAAAGGGCATGAGAACTGTAAGTAATATGACGGTTTCTATACTGAAGCAAATAACTTACCATTTGTCACTACTAAAGACACAACTTATAGGATAATGATCAGAATAAGTCTCATCAATAATTTTGAATTTTTGCACTTCCAGTTCGGGAGAAAGTAATATATAATCAATGCGAAAGGAAGGAAGAGGGCCTGTATAAGTCCCTCCAAATCCAAAGTTAGTAGCTAAGAATGCATCTTGGAGATTATTGGCAATAGTACGATAAGAATAGGAGGAGGGGGTATCATTAAAATCACCACATACCAATACTTTGTGTGGAGACGCTGCTATTGATTCAGCCATAACCAATGCTTGATTCCCTCTTTTGATATAGGCATTTTTCAATTTACGCAAAATGGAAGAGGAGGATTTGATATGTTCTTCAGGCGTTTTCTGGGCTTTTTCATCTCTTTGGTTTTGGAGATCTTTTACGTATTTCAAGTCCTTTTTTCCTAGGTGAATCGACTGTAAATGACCATTAAAAATACGGATGGTATCTTCATAAATAACAACATCTGCATAAGTCGCCACATTCAGCTTAGGATCTTCAAAAGCTAGCTTTTGGGTATCAAGTATTGGAAATCTGGAAAAAATAGCAACTCCCCAATGATCTTTTTTGCGAAGGGTGAGGGTTTTTTCGAAATAGAAATGAGGATATTTTAAGGTGTCATGGAGATATGCGACATTCTCAAAATTACCTCCATCTTCGGTGTAGAATTCTTGAAAGCAAACAATATCTGGATTCTCTCTATGAATCATCTCCATCATCTTATTTCGTGACTCTATATTATCGGTCCAGTTATAAAGATCAAAGTTTTGTACATTATAACTCATGATCTTCACCGTACTATTGGTAGCTTTAGGTGTAGAAGAAAATAGCTTCATCCCAAAGGAATGCTCTAATAGGTTCCAACCTGTTAAAATAACAATGAGTGAAAAGAGGAGGTATATCTTACGACGAATAATCCAATAAATAAGGAAAAAGATATTGATGACTAAAGCAAAGGGATAACCTAAACCTAATAAAGCCAGTAACCATGCACTTTCAGGATGAAAGTACGGGGCAGGATAAGTGATTAGTAGACCTAATGCTGCCAGCAAGTTAAGTCGAAAAATGTTTTTGTCAATAAAGGAAACTACTGACATGATGATAAATTAGATCACCGACTGGTGATCATATAATAAAATAATAGTTTAGAAAAAATACAGTGATCCAAGACAACCACTAAAGCTACTCCTCTTTACTTACCTTAAACAAGAAGGCTTTTTCTTCTTTACTCAAACTATCATAACCAGAGTCCTTAATTTTGTCAAGAATAGCATCAACACGCGCCTGTTTTTCACTACTACCAAAATGCTCTGTAGAACTGGAAGAACGAGCTTTATCTGTATTACTATAAACCTTACGAGGACCTTTTTTGGGACTTCTAAATAATGATACAACTTTATCAACGACTTTATTAAATCCAACCGACCAGTCTTTTCCATTTTGAAGCTGTTTGATATACAAAAAGCCAAATAAAGCACCTCCTAAATGGGCAAAGTGTCCACCTGCATTTCCATCTCTAGGAATCATTACAAAATCTAGAATAAGATAAGCAATCGCTATATACATGATCTTGATAGGAGGTAAGAAAAAGAAACGTACCTCATAATTAGGTCGTAGTGTAGCTGTTGCCCATACCACCGACATAACACCCGCAGAAGCACCTAAAAGTACCGCTTTATCTACATTGACCGCAAAACGTGGGAAAATATTGAAGGCAAGTACATACAAAAAGGCCCCACAAAGCCCGCCTAATATATACACAGGCAGTATTTTGCGATTACTTAGAAAATCATGGAGAATCCTACCAAAAACATATAGAAAGATCATGTTGAACAAAATATGCATCCAATCGGCATGGAAAAACATATAGGTCAACAATGACCAGGGTTGTAAAATTAAATTAGTAATGGAAGATGGGACGAAGAAGTAGTTGACTATTTGTTTATATAGTTCTGGATTGCTAAAGAAAAAACTAACAAACAACCATAAAAAATAGTCCACTATAAAAACACCAACGTTAATCATTATCAGTTGGGTAATAATATTGCCCGACCGAAACTGGTATTTTAATTCATCTAAAGGAGATCTATCAGTAGATATCGACACTGTTGTGAGATTTATTTTAGAAATTCAAGGACTAGGGAAATAGCTTTATAGATTAAAACATGAAACCACAAAATACAAAAAATAAGTGGATGGTATTAAGTCGGTTTACGACCATACCACCACCAAAGTAAAATGATACCAAAAAACATACCTCCTAAATGTGCAAAATGCGCGACATTATCAGCAGGATTATTTTGGAATCCTCGATATAATTCAAAAAGAATAATTAAAAATACAAATACTTTTGCTTTCATAGGAATAAAGAAATATAAGTATATTTCTCGCTCCGCAAACAAAGTTCCATAAGCCATTAATAGCCCAAAAACAGCTCCCGAAGCTCCTACTACTGGTGGTAATCCATTAAATAAAGCTTTATCAAATTGACCAGTAGCTTTAAGCTCACTGATAGTCGGATAAAACTCCCAGAAATTATACATGCTATACACAAATGCCGCTCCTAAACCTGTAAACAAATAAAAAAATAAAAAGCGTTTAGGCCCCCATGTTTGCTCTAAAGCAGAGCCAAACATCCATAACACAAACATGTTGATGGCAATATGCATGAAATCTCCATGCATAAACATATAAGTCGCTATTTGAAAAGGCTGAAAATTATCGGCAAACCAGGCTCGCATTCCCAAAATCCGACACAAATCAATATTGAAATTGACTGCCATGAAAAAAGAAAAGGCAAAAAATAGAATATTGATAGCAATCAGATTCTTAACCACTGGGGTTACAGGTGGGAAACCAAATTGATTATAACTCATAATAATGGGATACTAAAAACAATTGAACAATGCTACATACTAACCCTTTTAAGCCCCAAATAGTTTTTCAATTTCCTCCAAATGATAGGTAATTAAGGTAGGTTTACCTCTCGGAGAAGCATAAGGACTGGAACAAGCAAACAATTGATCAATTAAAGCTTGCATTTCTTCAACCGTCAAACGCTGCCCTTTTTTAATCGCATTCCCATAAGCCAACGTACACAACAACTGTTCTCGGCGATCCAATTGCAAATCAGCCGTATTACGACGATATTGCTCAATTAAATGCTCAATCACCTGTTGCTCCTCACCCAAGGTACTAATATCCGCAGGAATACCATTAATCACAAATTGTGTATCTCCTTCCGCTCGAATATCATAACCCAAAGCATTAATATCGGCCAATAAATCCTGTAACAAAAGTGCATCCGCTCGTGGTAGCTCAATAGTAGAAGGAAACAATAATTGCTGAGAGGGAATCTTACTCTGATGCACCACCGATTTGTATTTTTCATACAAAATCCGCTCATGGGCAGCTTGTTGGTCTACCAGAATAAATCCCGACTTTATTTGATATAAAATATATTGACTATGCAATTGAAGAGGCGTAAATTGCTCCACCTCATCCAGTGCAAGGGTAGGTTGTTTATTTAAATTACTTTGTAAAGTAATCGTCTTACTCGTTTCTTTTTCTGGTGGAGGAGTAGGCGTTTCCTTAGAAACAGGCAAACTCACCTCTTCCGTTTTATACAAGTCCTCCCAATTAGAAGGAATACGTTTTACTTGTGGACGATTAAAATTAGGAGAAGAAGTAGAAGGCTTTTCGCCACCGCTATTCGAATTTCCTTTCGAAGTAGGCAATGGACGATTATAAGGCGAATTAGGATCTGGTTTTTCTTGAGGAGGTGAGTTAAAAGGCGAGTTAGAAGTACTAAAAGGCGAATTAGAGCCACTTGTTAGATTCACATCCCGATCAAAGTCAAGCATCGGTGTCAAACTAAAAGTACCCAAAGAACGCTTAATAGCTGCCAACAATAATTGATAAATCACCCGCTCATCATCAAACTTAATCTCCTGCTTATTCGGATGCACATTAATATCAATCCGTTCAGGGTCAATATCTATAAACAACATATAAAGTGGGTACGACTTTTCACTCAACAAACCCTCATAAGCGTTCACCACCGCATGATGTAAATAATTGCTACGAATAAACCGATTATTAACAAAGAAAAACTGATCTCCTCTACTGCGTCGTGAAAACTCAGGCTTACCAATAAAACCATAAATACGTAAAAAATCAGCTTCTTCTTCAACAGGAATCAACCGTTCATTAAAAGTACGACCTAAGATACCCACAATACGACGACGCAAATTAGAACCAGGGAGTCGAAAAATCTCATTACCATTACTAAAAAAGGAAAAACTCAAATTAGCATTGGAAAGAGCTACCCGTTGAAACTCATCCAAAACATGGCGATTTTCAATTTTAGGAGATTTTAAAAATTTACGGCGAGCAGGAATATTATAAAAAATGTTCTTAACAGCAATCGAAGTTCCAACAGGACACTGACAAGGTTCTTGTAACTGTAACACAGATCCCTCGACCACCACTCGCGTTCCTACATCACTATTCGCCTGTCGCGTCTTCAATTCCACCTGTGCTACAGCAGCAATAGAAGCCAAAGCCTCTCCTCGAAATCCCAGTGTTTTAATCGCAAACAAGTCAGTAGCATCAGAAATCTTAGAAGTCGCATGACGTTCAAAACACAGGCGAGCATCCTCTTCCGACATACCTTTACCATCATCTACCACCTGAATGAGACTACTGCCAGCATCTTTAACAATCAATTTAATTGATTTGCCTCCCGCATCAATTGCATTCTCCAACAACTCCTTCACAACAGAAGAAGGACGTCGAACCACCTCGCCCGCAGCAATTTGATTAGCAATCGCGTCGGGAAGCATTTTTATAACTCCACTCATTAAAAACTACTTCCTTTTAGAATAAATACAACCATCATCATCAATAAAATAACCACCATCGCAGCCATCGTATACGGATTGTCAATATAGCCCAACATAAAGGCCGCAGCCATTCCTAGTATAACAGCAATAATCATGACCCGCACAAGTTGGCTCCCCGCAGAAGCCATTTTTTGTCGAGCCGTCTCCTCATGATAACTCGAAAATGCCCCTACAATCGGACTGCGATTCCCCTGCTCAAAAAACGCGCCTTTCTGCATTTTAATTCGACGATCTTTACGCTTATTCCGCGCTTCCTTCTCAGCATCATAATAGATCGGATTATAATTAAACTGCTTAGGCTCTCGCACCTTCGAAAAACCAGATTTTAAAAAACTAGGAAATCCCATAATTCTTATTATTTAAGTATGAAACAAAAATTGGCTATTGCCTTTGCACTATACCTTATTTGGAATCAATTAATACAAGATAACATAATTGCCGCGAACCAGCAAAAAAAGCTCATTTTTTGGGCGTGCCCATGCCTGCGTATATATTGTGTTCCCGCCAGCGTCCTCGCTGGTGGCACAATATATACGCAAGCAAGGTCGGGCTTTCGGCTAATATGTAGCTACTCGCACAGGCTTCGCTATGGTCGTCCCTTGTCTTCGCTCAGACCGCTCAGCCTGCGGCACTCCCTAGCTCAGTCCTATGCTCCTCACGCTCCATTCCACCTCTATCCCTCACGCAAAACAATGAGTGATTGAGCGAATGACTGAATAAGCGTTACGCTATAATCATTCACTCATTCAC
>JAHDHP010000036.1 GCA_020631245.1 Bacteroidota bacterium
ACAAACTCCCAATCCATCACAATCGCCAACAACTTCGCCAAGGTACTCTTTCCACTAGCCTGTGGCCCTATAAAAAGCATTACATCCTTAACTTCCAAAGTAGCTTCTTTTATGGGACCAAAATTCTTAACCTTTAATTCTTCTTTCATATTTCATCTTTTAAAGAATAATCGCAATCTTTCTATAAATTACGAATTTTCAATTAGAAACCCTATTTTTAAAAAACAATTAGAAACAAACATTATTCAATACAATAACAATCATGAAACACGCAGAGTTTAACTGGTACGCCCCTGATGGACAACAAATATATGGACGAGTATGGGCACCACCATCAGGCACTAATATTCAAGCAGTTATCATACTTGTACATGGAATGGGCGAACATAGTGGCCGCTACCAACACTTTGCTGAATTTTTCACAGATCGTGATTTCGCCATTGTCTCTTTCGACCTTCGGGGTCATGGAAAGTCGGAAGGCAAGCGCGGGCATGTATCTAATTATGAGGTATTACTAAGTTTAGTAGATCGTTGTTTAGAAGAATCTAGCAAACGTTTCCCAGGAGAGAAAAAGTTTGTATACGGGCATAGTATGGGTGGCAATATAGCTATCAGTCATACCATGATGCACAATCCGCGTATTTTAGGAACCATTGCTAGTGCGCCTTATCTTCGCACTCCAATGCCTATTTCTTCCTTCAAGCTGATGCAAGCAAAGTTCATGAACAAATTGTGGGGAAGTTATGCCGAAAACAACCAAATAGATACTTCCCAACTTTCTAGAGATGAGCAGATAGTCAAAGCTTACGAAAATGACGATATGGTGCACCCCAAAATATCTGTGCGCTTTTTTATGGGAGCAACGATGGCTGCTGACCACTGCCTAAATAATGCCTCCCAACTTAATATTCCAATGCTGATTATGCATGGAACCTCTGATACAATCACCTCTTTCGATGCTAGTCGAGAATTTGCAGAAAAGGCTCCTAATGTTACGTTTAAACCGTGGAAAGGCATGTATCATGAGATTCATAATGAACCAGAAAAAGAAGAAGTACTTAACTACGCACATGAATGGATGATGGAGCGGCTTAAGAGTTCTAGTTCTCTTCTGTAAAATTTGGCAATAAGTTTGCGCCTCATTGATTCAAAAAGAATCATATGAGAACATTCATTATCGCACTATTCGCTTTATGGACAATTCCTTGTTGTGTTTTCGCGCAACAAACAAGCTATAACACAACTACCAATTCACACGCTCTATCATTTGATGGCATAGATGACTATGTCCAAATGATGGATAAACCTGCCTACAAGAATTTACAAGAACTGACCGTCATGTTGTGGGTAAAAAATACCCACAAAAATCAAATGGGGACACTTGTAGATTGTATTGACAGTTGCAATACGCGCGGCACATGGGCATTCAGAGCTTATAAAGATCGACTACGTTGGTTTATCGGAAATGAAAAGACGTATAACGGTAAAACAAAGCTCCCTATAACTACTCACCAATGGCAACACTATACTTTTACCTTCTCGGATGTTGCCAATACACTCAAAATATATCTAGACGGTCAATTAGTGGCAACTCAAACAGTAGATGCTCAAATAAATAGTGCGGCTACTTTGCTACGTATTGGCAATGACCTTCCCAGTAGTGGCTCCCTACCATTCAAAGGCTTACTGGATGAAGTAAAAATCTGGAATAAACATCTTTCCCCCGATCAAATACAAGCAGAAATGTACCAAATGCCTCATCAGGCAATAGATCATTTGGTAGGCTATTGGCCATTCAATGAAGGACGAGGTACTCAAAGTGCAGATCAATCCAGTCAACAAAATCATGGACTAGTTCATGGTGCTAGTTGGACAACTGACACCCCTTTTGCCAACTCTAAACAAAATATCCCGACTAGTGTATCGGTCTATCCCAATCCCATTCAACGATCAGCCACCTTACAATATACAGGTACAATCCCTTCTTGGATTGAAATAGTAGATGCTAATGGTCGGGTCTTAAAAAGAATAACAGATAGGCAACAAATCACTACTTACCAGTTCACCTCTTACCCTCCTGGAATGTACTTTTTACGTTATCCAAACCCCAAAGGAGTACAGAATTATAAAATAATTGTTGAATAATATTTTTTACCCTATCCATAACACTATCAAGGCAATGCTTTTACGAATGAGTACAAATTAAATCAAATACAACATTATTTACCTATGTGACAATTTCCTAAGTAAGATAGTCTTAACAACGCCAATAAAGCCTATTGTTATTTTTTATTAGGTAAACTCTGTATCCTATTTTATCTACACTTAAATAATCACTACGATGATTCAAGAATTTAAGGAATTTGTAATGCGGGGTAATATATTAGACCTTGCAGTTGCAGTTGTTTTGGGAGCTGCTTTTGGTAAAATTGTTACCTCTTTCGTTTCTGATGTATTGATGCCACCTATAGGTATGTTAATGGGAGGAGTCAATTTTGGAGATCTAAAATATGCAATACAAGAAGCAAAGGAAGGAGTAGAGGCAGTAACGATCAACTATGGTGCTTTCATCCAAAACATTATTGATTTCTTGTTGATTGCTTTTGCCATTTTCATGGTAGTAAAGCTATATAACCGTGCGATGAAAAAACAAGAAGAAGAAGCAGAAACACCTGCTCAAGAAGTATTATTAACAGAAATAAGAGATTTGTTAAAAAAATAGAATCATAAAGAAAGTGGTATAATCCCGATTTCGCTAAACTTCTAAAACTACTTTCTTCTATCGGCTTACCTCTTATTTTACTCGGCGATGGAGCTTCCTGCTTCATCGCCTCTTTTTTTACGTTCGTGTTTTTACATCCAATGCATCTCGTAATCCATTACCAATCAAGTTAAAGGCAAGTACTAGTATAAGAATGGCAATACCTGGTATAAGTGCTAAAAAGGCCTTACTCGTTCCAATATACCCATAGTACTCCTTCAACATAGTTCCCCAAGAAGGCATAGGCGGCTGTACTCCAATTCCTAAGAAACTAAGTCCCGCTTCAATAATAATAGCTGTTGCAAAATTGGCGGCGGTAATTACCACAATTGGACCAACTGCATTTGGTAAAATATGTCGTACTACTGTTCGAAAATGTCCATAGCCTAAACTCTGTGCTGCCTCTACATATTCCATTTCTCGCAAACTCAAAAACTGTCCTCGAACAATACGCGCCAATTCAACCCACATCGTCAATCCTACAGCCAAGAAAATTTGCCAAAATTGTCGCCCTAATGATAAGACCAATGCAAAAACCATCAGTAATAAGGGAATTGCCCAAAATACATTAATCACCCACATCACCATATCATCTACAGGAATAGCAACTTTTCGCTTGATCACTCCACCAGCAGCACGCATTAATACCCAATTAATGCCTCCAACTATCCCAAACAATAAGCTTAGAAAGAAAATAAAAGCAATAATATTAATGACCAAATTCCCCATCATCTTAAAAAACCACATCGTACAATTACAATTGCCTTCGTCAGCCATTCCGAAGCTTGGCACTAATGGGGCTAAAAACTTAATAATAAAAGTAAAAATGATAAGCCCTAAAATAACCGCCAAGATGGATAAAGGAGAAACCACCAAACCATCATTTCTAAAATAACCAGATAAGGCTCCTAATGTCACTCCAATAAGTAAAGAAATCAAAACAGCTACTAGCCCAACTGATAGAGAAATGCGCACTCCCAAAATCAAACGACTCAAATTATCTCGTCCAAATTTATCCGTTCCCAACCAATATTTCTTCTTTACGATATGCTTCTGCATCACCGTTTCTGTCAAAGCATCAATAGTTGTTGTTTGCTGCTTTCCATCTATATCTGTAAAAGCAATTTGATTACCCGAAATTTGTGGCGCATCGGTAGATAAGGGATGTACAATATTCAACAAAGAAATGGTATCTGGTTGTGGCGTATTCCCTTTTCCCGTATATAATTTATAGGCCAATTTATCGCCTACCACCTCTACACTATTCACAGGAATCATCTTATACGAATTCTCCTGCCCGCACAACAACATATTCATAACTCCACAGCTTGGCACATCCTGATTTTTTCGCACCAAAATCATATCTTTCGAAAAGCCTAGTGGCTCTGTCGCAATTTCTAATACTTGGTCATTCGCATTTGGAGTAGAATCGGGAGAGATAGGATAGGCAAAAATGGCAATAAGCACTGCCAAAAAGAGGACGATCATACCAACCACTGCTGGCTTATTTCTCAATAATCGTTGGAGGGCTTTTTTGTTGGGAGATATATATTGGGTCTTCTTTTGGCTCATATTATTCAATCGTCAAATTATGTTGGCATTAAACATTCATTAAATGTGTTGCTCGTTTGAGGTAGACGTTGCACGCAACGTCTCTACTTAATCCGCCTGCCTTTCCAACTAATTGTCGCAAAATTACCCCACCAACCAATAATCAAAATATATAAAATATGAACAGGTTGAGCAGGTAAAAACAGCCACATCAATTCATTTCGCTGGAAAAAACGACAACCGCTGCCCAAATATAGGAAATCCACCACGCATTTTAGAAGAAACTGGATAGCAAACAAAATAAGAAGTGATTTAACACCACATAATCCACCCACTAAAGATATAGGTAAACTCAAGTTGAAAAGAAAAACAGCCCCTAAAGCCCAAGTAATTCGATGATCTTCATACTTAGTCGATTTGGAGGCCCATCGCAATCGTTGATTGACGAAATCGCCCACTGTCTCTTGCGGATAAGTATAAACAGTAGCAGCCAATGATTTCACAAAATGAACCCCAGCAGGAAAACGCTTTGAAATTTTCTCCATCAAAAGCATATCGTCACCTGAAGCAATATCATCAATTCCCTTAAAACCTCCAACTTCATAAAATGCCGCTCGTGTATAACACAAATTTGCCCCATTACACATATTCCCCAATTTCAAACGGATAGAGGCCCCTGTCGAAATAATCATCCCAAAAAAATCGAGTGTCTGAAAACGTTGAAAAAAAGTTTGTTCTCCTACAAAACAGACTGGAGCTGCCATCAACTGTACTCCTTCATGTGCCTCGTAGTAACTTGCTAGGCTTGCCAACCAATAAGGTTCCATTACACAATCGGCATCAGTCGTTACGATCAAGGTTTGCTCGGTACGCCCTATCGCCAATTCAATCGCCTTTTTTTTGTAGGCATTCAATTTTGTGTGAGAGGGAAGTACATCTGCCAAGCGGAGTAATTGCAAATGGCTATATCGCTTCTGTAAAGCCGCCACCAAGTCGGGTGTACTATCTGTTGAATGGTCATCAATCACTATGATCTCCACTAAGTCTTGTGGGTATTGCTGATTTGCCACTGCATGAATACAAGCTTCTATAAATCGCGCCTCATCCCTTGCGGGGATTAACACACAAATACTCGTATTTCCCACAAAATCAGAAGGGCGTTTCCACTCTTCCAACCGTCGCCAACCTTCGATATATACCCCTATCAAAAAGGCATAAAAAAAGGCCAGCAACAGCCCTATTACGATATAGATGCTAAGCATGACCCAAATTAATAAAATCTAAAGTAATTATCTATTTTCACAATCGTCGAATCATTATCCATCCCCACGCAATAAACTCAAATACTGTGGCTGATGCCACTGTAAGACCCCATCGTGGCTAAATTCAATTTCCCCTTCCTTATCCAGAACAAAGGTATGTGGGATATAGAATATGCCAAAGGTTTTGATATTTTGGTGGATTTTAAGATAGGTAAAATCATACTTCCGTTTCTCCTTAAACCGCTTAATCACAGGGAGTTCTTCCTCTGAAATAGCCAAAAACACCACCTCTTCTCCTTCCAATTCCTTTTGTGCCTTATCCATCCACTTTTTATCCATGATGCACTGCCCACACCAGCTTGCCCAAAAATTCAACACTACTCGTTTCCCCTTAAAATCTGCTAAAGAAACCTTATTCCCATCTAAATCGGTAAGATTTAACTTTTGAATATTAATCGAATTGCGATTGCAGGCTGGTAAGCATAACAGACTCATACCCATAAAAGCAATCACTAGCCAAGTTGTGATTCGTTGATACATACTGGTTCTTTTTCTTAAACAATTATTCCACTTCCACTAACAAACACTACGCCCTTTTAGATCAAAGATCTATCTAAAATCAATGTGATATGAAAAATCCCCGACAAATTGCCGAGGACCCTAGTATTGTTTTTCATAACGAAAAACAGTTTTCATAGATTTTTCATTCTCAATTCACCTCCTCGTATTCAATATAATCCTCATCATCAAAGCGACGTTTGGCAATTTGTGGGTTTTCTACAGGGGCTTGATTAACATCTTGTGTATAGTTGACTCCATCTTGAGTTTGTCCTGTATAATCAGCATAACCCGCATTTTGGTGTTGTTGCATAAACATATCACGCTGTTTTTTTATCTGCTGACTAATCGTAAAAACAGGGATAACTATACGGATAATAAACTTGCCGATATAATAAACGACTAAAAATATGATTAAAAACTTGATAATTGAACCCATAGCTATTTGATGATTGGATGACTGGGTGATTGGATGACTGGGTGATTAGGGGGGTAAGTCCCATTCAATCATTCAGTCATCCAATCATGCAGTCATTGTTTTTGCGTGAGGGATAGTAGTGGTAGCTTGGTGAAGTAGAAAGATAGTGATGCTTTGACTAGCAGGGCTGACGAAGGAAGACACTGCTAGGCATTTAGCAGAACATTTTTTCTACAAACCAACTACAAACGGATAGCCCGACCAAGCGGCAGTGCTGCCATCCGTATAGTTCATGCGATGACGCATGAACGGGCGGGTGGTAGTATTGCCGCTTGGGCACGCCCTGATAATACAAAAATAACAATAAAAAATGGGACTAAGTTTAAGTAATGCCTACTAAATAAGAAAGGTGATCACCTAATAAGATGACCACCCACTTAGCATTGGTTCTTCAATTAGATTGCTAGGTCTTATGACGCTCCTGTACTACCTGTGCTACGGAAGCCGACACGTTTACGAGCACCTAATACAGCTTTGCGCTTATTACAAGACTCTACATCTTTTAGCTCGATGGTACGAAGCACCTGTTTAGTACGCTTAGAGGTAGGAATGGATGCCAAACGAAGATGTTGGTTTTTAATCACCTCTTGAACCGTTTTCACTACCACTCTTGCATTACCAAAGTACTCATCTTTGGTTTCATATAAATACTCGAAGTAACGTTCTAGATGCTTACGAGCTTCTTTGGTAATTTTGAGTTTCTCGTTCTTCAAATGAAAATCCAAAATTTCAAGCATGTCCTTCACTTCAAAATCTTCGAACTCTAAGAAGCGATCAAAACGAGATTTCAAACCTGGATTTGACTCAATGAATTGCTTCATATTTTGTGGATAACCAGCTACGACTACTGCAAACTCTCCTTTCTGATCTTCCATTCGCTTGATGATTGTTTCAATAGCTTCACGACCAAAATCATTCGGACCTGCTTGTGAAAGGGCATAAGCTTCGTCGATAAAGAGTACTCCTCCAATGGCTTCGTCAATCTTTTCGGCTGTTTTGATGGCTGTTTGCCCTACAAAACCAGCGACTAAGCTTTGGCGATCACATTCTACCAAATGACCTCTCTCTAGTACACCAAGTGATTTGAAAATCTTGGCGATGATGCGGGCTACGGTTGTTTTACCTGTACCTGGATTACCGACGAACACAGAGTGTAAAGAGAATTTATTGAGTACATCTTTGTCCATTTCTTTATAAAAACGAACCAATTTGACTAATTCATTGATCTCTTTTTTGACACCTTCTAAGCCAATCATGGTATCTAACTCTTTCATTGCATCTTCAAACATTGCTTCGTCGATAGGAATATCTGGCAATTGTTTTTCTTTTGCTTCGAAAATTTGCGATATATCATCTACAATAATGGTAGATAATTCTTCTTGGCTTAAGGCTCTTGGATTTTCGTTTTTCATCACTCGTAAGCCAAGGTTTATTTTGGATTGATTGATGAGATTGTTCACATATCGAGCATTTCCGAAGAAACGATCACGCGTTCGGTATGCCTCTACAATTTTGTCGTAGAGAAATGCCTTCCCTTGAGGGCTAAGTATAATATTTTGCTTACCTGTCGTATACTCGGCGATGTCTGCCAACTCTTGAGGAAGGTAGTCGGGAAAATCGAACCATTGTGTGAAACGAGATTTCAAACCTGGATTGGTATCCATGAATGTGCGCATTTCAGTAGGGTATCCTGCCACAATTACGGCAAGATCTCCTTTTCCATCGGACATTTCTTTGATTAGTATTTCAATTACCTCCCGTCCAAAATCTTTGGAATCGTCTTTGGCGCGAGCTAAACTATAGGCTTCATCAATAAATAGAATACCACCTCGTGCTTGTTTGATCGCTTCTTTGACTTTGGGAGCGGTTTGTCCGATATATTCTCCTACCAAATCGGCTCTGTCTACTTCGTGAACATGTCCTTTGGTCACGAGTCCCATGTGCTTGTAAATCTTCCCTAGCATTTTGGCTACCGTAGTTTTACCTGTACCTGGGTTACCAGCGAAAACGGTATGTAGACTAATATTTTGTGATTCTTCAAATCCTTTTTCAACACGGATTTTGAGGAATTTCAGATATTCTGCGTATTCTTTCACCCGCTTTTTGATAGAAGTAAGTCCAATCAGGTCATCTAACTCTTTGATAACCCCTTCAAAATCTTGTGGCTCGTCCATTCCTTCTGGAATAATCTTAGCTCCTGTTCCTGGAATAATCGCCTCATTCATTCCCTCTTCAAAGCTATCGGTCACTTCAAAAGGAATAACAGATACGAGGTTATCCATAAATAACACTTCTAGGGTATATTTGTCGGGGAACCAACTTCCATAATCATTCGATCCCCACCCTGAAGTAACCGTAAGTGGTCCTTCGATACTCGGATCAACAGTAATAAGTTCTACTGTTTCCCCTTTTAATTGGTGTGCATCGTTATAGAATTTGAAGCAGAGTTCGCAGTACCACGGTTTATCTTTCACTAGATTTTGGAAGGTAAACTCTACAAAAGAATAACGTGTTTCAGCAGCGTCAAATGCTTTGTAGTAGACTCTATCTTTTTCGGGCACGTTGGTATTAGGCCCTTCGTAAAGCTTGAGTGACTTGACTGTGAAGTAGGGGTTATTATCTTCGGTAACGAGTCCTACACTTTCAATATAGAATTTCTGTGTAGCGACGAGTTTCCCATCGATATAAGCTTCCCACTCATAAACTCCTGGTTTCCAATAAAAGCCAGGTTTTTTGTTTCCCCAAGCTTGGTGGATATAACAAGTATTGGAATCTTTACTCACTAACTTGTCCACATCAAGGCTACAAAGTTCTTTACGAACTCCACCTTTTTCTGGTAAGCCAAAAGCTTTGAGGCTCACATGGACAGTCCAGTCTCTTTCATCAAAGAGCTTATTGTAAAACGAAAGCTCTACATAGATAAAGGATACTTCTTTTCTATCGAATACTTGACGGTACTTTTTCTTGCTGTTAGCCAGCCATTCATTAGAACCGTATACTTTTAAATCTTTTATTTTATATGCAGCAAACAAGTTTCTATTCTTTAGGAGATGATAAAAAAGTGATTCGTAATAATTATGCCTTCTGTAATTTGAATAAACGTGAGTTACCTATAAATAGTTGCGAAAATTGCAACTTACTTTGTTAGTTGTCACAAACTATGTAAAATTGTCAGATTAAACGAACAAAGAATGAGGCTCCAAATTAAGCATAATGTAGTAATGGTGGGCAGCTTTTACATAAAAATGAATCATGATCATTGTATACTTATGATGCTTTTGAAGATTCAATGTTTAAAATAGGTTAAGTAATCAAAAGCCGCAAAGTAGTTAGATCAAAAAAAGTGCCTTAATCTATATTCTCATTATTTTAAAAGTAGGTATTTTGAAAAACATAAAAACCTAGCACAAGCTACGTTAATTATTTTAAAAAAAACGAACACTAAACAACAAGTAATACATTCATTATCAAAAAATTACAAAGTCATAAAAAAAACATCACTCTATATAAAAAAATATATACGAAACGCTAACATTATGTCACGATCTTTGGGGCTTCACTGCCAGATTGACAGCATTTAGGAATAAATATCGAGATTGTATTATATTTTGTTTTTTCTTTACAGGATAACAATTATCTTTAGTATAGTTTGATGCAACATTCCCAATAATAAATGTTTTTATTTTGTCTAAATTTCCATCAGCAATCACAGAAGGCGTATTGGTAAGTGTACAAAGCATTTATCGTCCTAAAAAATCTAATCCTATTCGAAATGCCTATACTTATTCTTACAAAGTAACTATTGAGAATCAAAGTCCTTTTACGATACAATTATTGCGTCGTCATTGGCATATTGTCAATGCCTATGGTGAAAGGCGAGAAGTAGAAGGCGAGGGAGTAATAGGAAAACAGCCTATTCTACGTCCTGGAGGCGTGTATGAATATGTTTCTCATACTTATTTTACTACAAGTATTGGAAAGATGCATGGTACTTATTTGATGCAACGCGTAACAGATAAACGAGAGTTTAGCGTCAACATTCCTACATTTATAATGATAGCACCTTCGCAATTGAATTAAAGGTACAAAAATAGTTACTTTCCTCCTATACCGCTTGGAGGCTCATCCATTTTCATCAAGGATATCTCCTTTTTTTTTACTATTTCCAAAAAATCATTAACCAACTCTTCTGCTTCTTTTTTTGCTTTATCAATATCATCATTGAGTAGGATGATATCAAAAAAGGAAGCATGTTCTAACTCAACAGCTGCTTTAGCGAGTCGTTTGGCTAAGCTTTCAGGTGTTTCTGTATTTCGAGATTGGAGACGTTCTTTAAGAGCTAATATGGAAGGAGGTTGAACAAAGATGGCGAGTGCCCTTTCTCCGTATTCTTTTTTGATATTCAAGGCACCTTTTACATCAATATCAAAGATTACATTTTTACCTTGTTCGAGAAGTGATTCTACTTCAGACTTTAAGGTTCCATAGAAATTACCATCATACACTTCTTGCCACTCCAGAAACTCCTCCTTATTATTTCTACTTACAAACTCCTCTTTACTAATAAAGTAGTAATCTTTTGTATCTACTTCTGCACCTCTTTTTTTTCTCGTAGTAGCAGACACAGAAAAGCAGAGGTTATCTAACTTTTTTAATAAGTGTCTAACCAGAGTCGTTTTGCCAGCACCTGAAGGAGCAGCAAAAATAATTAGTTTAGCCTCCACAATTCGATGAGATTAGTCAATTAAATTTGTCAGTATACCTATGCTAGTTATTATAACTCAAAGATACTACTTTTAATAGATAGTTAACAATCATTTAATTATCTATATAATAATAAAAAAAAGATTACATGATATTCATTACCTGCTCTTTCATTTTTTCTAGTGCATCTTTCATTTGTACAACGAATTCTTGAATTTGAGCATTATTTGCTTTTGCACCAATAGTGTTTATTTCTCGACCAATCTCCTGGCAAATAAAACCTAATTTTTTCCCCTTTGTAGTTGCATTAGTCGTATTCAATTCTTTTTCGAAATACTGACAATGGCTTCTAAGTCGAACCACTTCTTCATTGATGTCTAGTTTCTCAAGATAATATATTAATTCTTGTTCAAACCGATTGGTATCTACTTTTTCAGCTCCTAGACTTTCTTGTAAGCTATCCCATATCTTTTGTCGTAGCCTTTCGGCTCTTGTTGGGGCTACTTTTTCTAAAGAGACAAGGTGATTGATAATATTTACATTATGACTCAACAAATCCTCTTTTAATGCATTTCCTTCACTTGTTCTAAAGGCTATAAAAGCATCTGCAGCATCTTTGATTGTTTTTTCTAGTATCTCTAATTCTTCTTCCGAACAGCTAGTTGTATCTTGTCGAGTAACATCTGGTAATCGCATAATGACCGTCATCGCATCCATTGTATCTAGTTCTAGATCATTGGAAATAGATGTCAACTCCTTATAGTATGCCTTAATAACATCTCTATTGAGCGCATAGTTTTGATTGTTCGAAGCCCCTTCTGTAGTAATAGTTACATCGACCTTTCCTCGATGTACCTTATCTTTAATAATCTTACGTAGTTTTAATTCTTGACTTTTATACTTATTAGGCAATCGAAGATTTATATCAAGGTAACGACTATTTAGCGATTTGATTTCAACGGAAATATTTATGTTTTCAAAAACATGGGATGCTTTGCCGTAACCCGTCATGGAATATATCATACGTCTCTATTCATTTAATGGAGTATTATACACATTCTAGGAACCTATATAAATACTTGTTTTTTTGTTAGTGCGGTAAAATTACTAATTTTTTGTGGGAGCAAAGTTATGACTTACTAAGAATACCCCTATAAATATCATAATAGCCGCTCCTACTTTAATCAAAGACAGACTATCTTTTCCAAAACTAATGGCAATGATAGTAGCAATAACAGGTTGTGTATAAATATAAGTACTTACAACAGAGGCATTGACCTTCTGAAGTGCATAAATATTAAATAAGTAGGTAATAAAGGTAGTTGCGATAACCACATATACCACACAAGCCCAAATAAAAACAGGAAAACTATTCCATTCAATTTGTGTGAATTCATTCCATCCGAAGGGCATTACAATCAAAAAACCAAAGAAAAAGACCCACTTGACAACCGTAATGGCATGATAACGCGCCATTAGTGGCTTGACTAACACCAAATACAAAGCATAGGAACTAGCATTAATAAATACGAGCAAATCGCCTAAACGACTACCTGCTCCTGCTTTTCCTGCTTTATTTCCAAACCAAATTATCAATCCTGCCCCTATACAACCCAAAAGCACCCCAAACAACTTAAAAGAAGTAATTTTTTCTTTAATAATGATCGCCGCCATAATTAGCACCAAAATTGGTGTAGTAATCATAATCAGTGATGCATTGATTGGAGCCGTTAAGGATAAGCCTTTAAAAAACATCAATTGATTGATGGCGACTCCAAATAAACCACATGCTGCTAACATGCCCCAATCTTTTCGTTCAATTTTTTTGTGAATCAACCCTGTTCTAACACGTGATACAAAGTAATGAAAAAGCCAAAATAAGCAGAGCGCGAAACTTACTCTCAAAACAATAAAACCGAATGGTTGAATATAAGCAGGCATCACCTCTTTAGCAATTACGTAGTTAGCTCCATAAATAAGATTCACTATAATTAGGGCTAAATGAGCTTTTGTGGTTTCATTCATAGAAGGGAAATCAAAAAAAGGATCTAAATTTTGTGCAAAATAGATGTTTAAAAGATTTTTTTACTACTTATCATTGAATAAAATATGGGATTCACTAGCTTTGCATAACCTGACAATTAAATGACAATTCTTTTTTCATTTAATTTTACTAAATAGAACTAGCATGACCAGTCTCCAGAGACATACTACCAATCATATATTAATGATCCGTCCTTATCGTTTCGACCTCAATGAAGAAACGATGGCATCTAATGCTTTCCAACAACAAAATCGAGAAGAGTCTACTGAGGAAATTCAACAAAAAGCCTTAGAAGAGTTCGATCGTTTTGTAGGGCAATTACGCAATATTGGCATTGAAGTGATTGTCATTGAAGATCATCCCAAACCCTTCACACCTGATGCTGTTTTTCCCAATAATTGGATATCCTTCCACAACGATGGACGCGTGATTGTTTACCCCATGCAAGCTCCTAGCCGACGAGCAGAAAGACGCATGGATATTGTAGTGGATTTAAAAACGAAACATGGTTTCCAAGTTAACGATGTCGTTGATATTGCCACCAACAATGAAAGAGATGCCCTTTACCTAGAAGGAACTGGCAGTCTGGTACTAGACCATATCGAAAAAATAGCTTATGCTTGTTTGTCACCACGAACTCATACGAAAGCCTTAGCGCAATGGAGTGACTTAAGTGGTTATCGAACAGTTAACTTTGTTGCTCTTGACCAAAATAAGCAACAAATTTATCATACCAATGTACTCATGTGTTTGGGTATCGACTTTGCCATCATTTGCTTAGATGCCATTAGTAATTCAGTAGAACGAGAAATGGTTGTTCGGGAATTGGCTATTAGTGGTCGAGAAATTGTCACACTGACCTTTGATCAGATGAATGCTTTTGCAGGTAATATGTTACAAGTAGATAACAATAAAGGACAACAAGTACTTATTTTATCACAAGCCTCTTATGATGTCCTGCGCCCTGAACAGATAGCTATTCTCCAAAAATTTAATGATCATCTTTTACCTATCTCTATCCCTACTATTGAAAAATATGGAGGAGGTAGTGTTCGATGCATGATGGCAGAAATCTTTTTACCTCTTCAAGAAGCTTAATTTGTTGGGCGTGCCCCCATTTTTGTTTTTTTAGATGCTCCCGCCAGCGTCCTCGCTGGTGGATCCAAAAAAACAAAAATGGGGTCAGGCTATCCGTTTGTAGTTGGTTCATAGCTGCTAGTTCAGCATAGTCCTAGCAGTGTCTTCCGCTGTCAGCCCTGCTAGTCCTTGCTTCACAAAGCATCCATTTCACCAAGCTACCACTCCTATCCTTCACGCAATTCCGCTCCTCGAAGGGTGTCTTCCGACTTCAAGCTGGGTTTTGTGCAAAGTACTAAATGCGATGTGCGACGAAGGTACTTTTACCCTTCATTATACATCGCATATTGCCAAATGCATCATTTTTACACAGGTATAATGCAAAAGATGTACGAAGTAATTGTACTAGTAAAAAAATCCCTATATTAGATGTATGTTCACTTATCTTTAATTCGACATACATATCATGAAACAATTGGTAGCCATACTTCTTTTTTTTCTTTTCCCTTGTTTATTAATACATGCCCAAGAACCTTGTGGTACGACCAAGGTATTAGAAGCCCTATACGAATATGATAGCAATTTTGCAGAACGACGCGCGGAAATAGAAAAAGAAACAGAAGCATATTATCGCCAAGCAGTTGAAAAAGAAGGAGCTACTCGTGCTACCATTACCATTCCTGTTGTATTTCATGTTATCTATAATCGAGAAGCACAAAATATTCCTGATTCAATTATTCATAGTCAAATGGAAGTCTTAAACGAAGACTTTTCAGGTTTGAATGTGGACATCGCCAATGTACCTGATTATTTTTCAGATGCTGTTGGAATAGCCAATATCGAATTTTGCTTGGCTTCTCGTGATCCCAATGGTAATCCTAGTACAGGAATTACACGAAAAGAAACAAGTAGAACTAATTTCCCTGACTTAGATCCGAGTGATGGCTTTGACTCTTTTACAGCCATGCATTTTGACAAATCAGGAGGAGTAGATGCGTGGGATACCAAACAATATTTAAACATTTGGGTTTGTAATGTAGGAACTACCAACACCCTCGCTTGGGCCTACCTTCCTGGTGCCGATGAGCGAGTAGATGGTATTGTCTGTCGTTATGAATACTTAGGGCGTCCTTCTTTAGCAGGTGACCCTTACTCATTAGGTAGAACACTTACCCATGAAGTAGGACATTGGCTCAATTTGTTTCACACCTTTGACAATGATGGTGGCAATACTTGTAGTCAGGATTTTGTAGAAGATACACCTTCCCAACGTTCGTCCAACTTTGGTTGTCCTAACTTTCCTCGTTCTACATGTAAGAATCATAGTGATATGTTCATGAACTATATGGATTATACCGATGATGATTGTGGGATTATGTTTACTAAAGGACAAGTAAAACGAATGGAGGCAGCCTTGTCCACTACAAGAAAAGGAATTTTAAATTCGATAGGTTGTACAGAACCTGCCAACCATGATGCCCAAATTTCTAACCTTATTTCTCCAATTGTAGATAATTGTTTATTTTCTGATATTTCCATTTTTGTGGAATTTGCTAATAAGGGAAAAAAGCCCTTAAATACCTTAAATATTAACTATCAATTAGATAATGGGTCTGTCAATGTTTTTCAATGGGAAGGAGAACTTGCTCCTCAACAAACGACGCCTGCTATGGTAGGTTTTGCTTCCTTAGATCCAGGTCTTCATCACTTAGTTGTCTATACTTCCTTGCCCAATGGTGAACCAGATGCCTATCCTATGCAAGATACCTTACACCGTTATTTTTATGTTGGTGAAGGAACCACTGCTCCCTTCTTTGAAGACTTTAATACCCTACATACTAAAAATGCGTGGACTACTTTTGATTCTGGCAATGCTGTTCCCTGGCACTATATCACTACTGTTTCCAATGGTGATTCAATCATAACAGGAGCTATGGGGGTTAACCATTATTTCCATGTCTTTTTTGATGGGGTATCGACTTATGATGAGTTAGTATCACCTTCTATTGATCTGCGCTTAATGAATGATCCTTATCTCGTTTTTGATTATTCCTATCATTTTGATAGAACTAATGAAGATGATTTGCAAATTTTCGCTTCTACAGATTGTAATCAAACCCGAGAAATGATATATCACAAAAAAGGAGATAGCCTTAGTACTCGTTTCTACCCTGCCCTATTAGATGAAAATGATTGGTCTCGTGATACTGTAGATTTAGCGGACTATGCTGGAGAATCTATTATTTTGACTTTTAAAACGACTACTGCTGGAGGGTCCTGGTTGTTTATTGATAATATATTAGTAGATGGGATTCCATTTGCAGTTGGTTCAAGTTCAAATCCTACTATTGATTTTAAAATGGAAGTTTATCCCAATCCTTGTACTAATCATGAACCTACCTGGGTAAGTATTGAAAACTCTTCAATAGGTAATTCCACCTTGCGTTTATTTAGTACTAGTGGTGAACAGGTTCTCACACAACAGGTTCATCTAAAAGAAGGTAATCAGAAGGTTCCACTCTCAATAGAAAATGTTTCTACAGGCTTATATTTCTTAGAAATAATAGATGCAACAGGAAGACGTGTTGTAGAGAAACTTAGTGTACAAGAATAAGCATTGTACCCATTAAGAATTCGTTGCTTGACTACACATAGTCAAGCTTCATAAAGTAAATAAAAGATTGATTATTAACTAATAATACATGAATGTTAAATCCTTCCTAAAATTACAATTTTAACTCATTCATTAAAATCATCACCCATCCTCATTTCTCATTGATTTGGATTACTTTTTGCATTTAGATATTACACCATGTATTGATTTAGACTTCTCAGATCGATATTTCCTTCAAGAACTAACACCATTTTAAAGCCATTTTTTATGGCTTTAACAAAACCCTCTAACATTAGATAACATAATTAACGGCACTTTAGAGATTGTCTTGATTTGAACATCAATCTCTTAAAAAGCATCTTGTCCTTTTCATTCCATTACTCCAAAAAGCTTTGCCGTGAAGAAACAGTTATACCTTCTTTTAGGGCTTCTATTTATAATGCTGACAGTAATAACAGTTGTCAATTATAAGGTAGATTGTCAACAACATTTTTGTGCAGATACATTTGTAAAAGCTCCTAGTCAATATTTGTTAAATGGGGCTAATGTTGCTAATCTTCCCAATTATGACGAGCGATTAATGCTACGTGAACTTATTAGTCATACAAAAACTCAAAAAGAGGTACTTGTATTTGGTTCTGAGCGACTGCTCTCCATCAACCAAGGTTTTTTTCCTTATGAGACTTTTTTCAATTACAGCATTTCCAATGCTGTTTTACAAGATTATCTTGCCTTTATCCAGCTTTTAAACACACATCAACAACTTCCTGAAAAGCTTATTTTGGGTATTGAGCCTAACTTACTTAATTTGAATGAGCAGCATACAGATTGGAGAAGTTTAGAAAAGGAATATCAGGAAATGCTTCAACAATTAAATATAAAGAGCATTTCCCAATCATCTAATTATAACACTACATTTAAGTGGATACATTTATTTTCACCTTCCTATTTTATTCAAAATATTAGCAACTATAAAGACACTGATTACTATGCAACAGATCAAATTTTTGTACAAGATCCTGTTAAATGTACAGATGGAAGTTTGGTATTAGGAGAAGAACAACGAAGTACTAACCGATCTAATTTAGATCATACACTTCAGCAATTTATCCAATATCAGTTACCCCAATTAAAGCAATCTTCTCAACCGAATCTTTCTTATCGAAAATGCTTTAAGAAGTTGCTTAGTTATCTTCAAAAAAATGATGTAGAAGTTATCTTTTACTTCCCTCCATATCATCATAAGGTTTATCAACAAATTGCAGAAAACGCTCAGTTCAAGGCGATACATGATACCGAACAATATTACAAATCTGTTGCGATAGCAAATGGGATTGAAATAATTGGTAGTTATAATCCTACTTCCTTACAATTGGATCATCTTGATTTTTACAATCACCAACAAGTAACTGCTGCTGCTACGAAGAAGGTATTTCGCAATACGGAAAATCCCATTAAAAGTGCAGTAGCAGTTGAGGGATTTAGAAAATAGTATTACTGATAAGTAATTCGATAAATAGCTCCTAATTGGTCATCTGAAACCAATAGAGACCCATCGGGCATATTGAGAATATCTACTGGTCGCCCCCATACTTTTCCACCATCTAACCAGCCTTCTGCAAAGGTGTCATATGAAATTGGTTTTTGTTGCTGGTCTAATTTAACTAAGGTAACTCGATAACCAATTTTGTCACTACGGTTCCAAGAGCCATGTTCTGCAATAAATATTTGATCCTTATATTGTTTGGGAAACATCTCCCCTGTATAAAAACGCATTCCTAGTGGTGCTACATGTGGTCCGAGAGGTTGAGTAGCTTGTACAAACTCATCACATGCTCTTTTATCACCAAATTCATCATCTTTGATTTCTACTCCATGACAATAAGGATACCCAAAGTGCATTCCTTTTTGTGGAGCATGGTTTAATTCACAAGGCGGCATATCATCCCCCATCCAATCGCGTCCATTGTCGGTAAACCACATTTCTCGATTATTGGGATGCCAATCAAAACCAACCGAATTACGCACGCCATGTGCATAGACCTCTAGTTCACTCCCATCTGGATTCATTCGCATGATAGAGGCATACTTCTCATTATCCAATCGCTCACAAATATTGCAAGGTGCTCCTACTGGTATATACAATTTGCCATCTGGCCCAAAACGAATAAATTTCCATCCATGATGGGCATCATTTGGGAAGTCATCACGGATAAGTGTAGGCTCAGGTTGCTCACCATTAGCCAACTTTTGTTCAATATCATCGAATCGCCACACCTTGTCTACTTCTGCAACATATAATGTTCCCTCCTTAAAAGCGACACCATTGGGCATATATAGGTCTTCGGCAATGACAATTAATGTATCTCCGATATAATCATTATTTTTATCAGGAATAGCATACACACTTCCCTCTTTTCTTGTACTTACGAAGATGGTTCCCTTGTCTCCTCGACATAGAGAGCGTGCATTTTTCACCCCTTCCATAAAGAAATCAATATGAAAACCAGGGGGCATTTTGATACTTTCAAAACGTGGATTTTTAGGAGGGATCATAGGTGGCGGCGAAACACTACAAGCGATTATTGTAACAACAAGCATTAGTGTAATGCTAAAAAGTGGAAGATATTTTTTCATGCTGAGATAATTTGAATCAATTAATAGTAAAAAGTGCTATATTCAGATGTGTTATTATTTCTACTAATAAAGCCATCTCTGTCATAAAATACGACATTCTACCTAAACACACTATTTGACTATGAAAAAAAACGTTTTACTCTTCTTTTTGTTGATCCTCTGGTGTAGCTCTTGCCGAGAAGCTCCCAATTTTAATACCCCCAATAAAAATGCAAAGTTGACTGGTACTATTGCTTCAAAGGCAATGGTTGTTTCTGCACATCCTCGCGCCTCTGAAGTAGGAGTGCGTATTATGCAAGAAGGAGGGAATGCTATTGATGCAGCAGTTGCTACCATGTTTGCATTGGCGGTAAATTATCCAAGAGCGGGCAATATTGGCGGTGGTGGCTTTATGGTGTATCGAACTGGAGAGGGAGCAGTGACAACACTTGACTTTAGGGAAAAGGCACCTGCAAAAGCTCATCGTGATTTGTATTTGGATAGTGCTAAAAATGTAATCCCGCGATTGAGTATTGATGGGCATTTGGCAGTTGGTGTACCAGGTACTGTTGATGGCTTAGTGCGTATGCATGAACGATATGGTTCTATGCCCTTTGCTGACTTAGTAGCTCCTGCGATAAAAATGGCGGAGGCATCGGCTTTTGTTTCAGAAGATGAATTGAACCATTATAATGAGCATCAAGACGAGTTTGTAAAATTTAGCACTCGCCCCCCTCCTTTGTATAAAAAGGGAGGTTGGTCTGCTAGTGATTCTATTCGCCAAACAGATTTGGCACAAACACTCCGATATATCGCGGAACGTGGTCGAGCTGGTTTTTATGAAGGACCTGTTGCCGATAGTATTGTCGCAGAAATGGAACGAGGTGATGGTATTATTTCTCATCAAGACTTAAAAAATTACCAATCCCAATGGCGAGAACCTATTCGCGGGCAGGTTCGCAATTTTACCATCTACTCAATGGGACCACCTTCTAGTGGCGGAATAGCTCTACTTCAATTATTGGAAATGCTTGAGCCTTATCCCATTAATAAGTGGGGTGGTTACCACGATTTTAAGACCGTACATCATATTATTGAAGCAGAACGTAGGGTTTACGCAGATCGTGCGACTCATTTAGGAGACCCTGATTTTTATGAAGTACCTATTGCTGGTTTGCTCGATAGTGTTTATTTGCGAGATCGCATGAAAGATTTTGATGAAGCACAGGCAAGTCGTACAAAATATATCAAAGCGGGGAATCCTAAAGGGGCTGTTTCAGTTAGTACTAATAAAGGGACTGTTGAGAGTGAGGAAACAACACATTTATCTATTGTCGATGCGGCAGGAAATGCGGTTTCTATTACTACGACCCTCAATGGAAATTATGGCTCGAAAGTTTTTGTAGGAGGGGCTGGTTTCTTGTTGAATAATGAAATGGATGACTTTAGTGCTAAGCCAGGCGTCCCAAATATGTTTGGATTGGTGGGCAATGAAGCTAATGCGATTCAGCCAGGTAAGCGTATGCTAAGTTCGATGACTCCAACTATAATCGAAAAAGATGGCTTACTGTTTATGGTGATTGGTACTCCTGGTGGTTCTACAATCATAACGTCCGTCCTTCAATCATTTATTAATGTGACGGCTTATGACATGTCGATGCAAGAGGCCATTAATGCTAAGCGTTTTCATCATCAATGGAAGCCTGATACGGTGTATATGGAGAAAGGAGCTTTTGATGAGTTGACGCAAGAAAAACTAAGTAAAATGGGGCATCACTTGGTGGAACGTGGGCCGATTGGGCGTGTGGATGCTATTTTGGTACGTGAGAATGGGAACTTAGAGGGAGGAGCTGATATTCGTGGAGATGATGCGGCTTTGGGGTTTTAGGTGATTGTGGGATTGT
>JAHDHP010000413.1:0-1136 GCA_020631245.1 Bacteroidota bacterium
CTGTCGTATTCCTCAACGAAATCCAAATCACTGGCACCACCTTATGCAAAGACAACCAAAACGGTTATTTCATACAATTAGAAATCACAGGAGGATTACCCGAATATTATGGCTATGGTACTTACCCCATCAACTTCCCAGAAGCAAGTATGAATTACGATGCCGATTTAGGGAAAGCAGTAGGTGAAATAGGACCAATTCCAAATGACGCCCGTTTTACGGTCAATGTATTTACCGATGCTAATTTATGTGTAGGCGGACCAACTATTTTTGAACATTTCTGTGAACCATCAGTAGAAAGTTGCGCCAATGGAGTTGCTATTGACACCAGAGAAGATTGCAGCCAATTAGATGAACTAGGTACTTATACGGTATTTGTGAGTTTCAATAATGGAACGCCCCCTTATTCAGTAATGGTACCCGATATAGTTCAAGGAACAGTAGGAGCAGACGAGGTATTTAGTTTTGAAATACAAGCAGGAGAGCCTTATGATATTGTTGTAACAGATGCGAATGAATGTACAGGGAATTATACCAGTGATCTTATTCTCCCTTGTACGACCTTAGCTGTGGAATTACTATCATTCAGTGGAGAAGCTGTGGAGAATGGTAATCAAATAGATTGGTTAACAGTTTCCGAAACCAATACGTCCCACTTCGAACTACTTCACTCAACCGATGGTGTCAACTTCCAGTCAATCACCACGATAGAAGCTGCGGGTAATAGTACCTCCATTCGTACCTACGAGTTTTTAGATAAACAAACAGATATAGGTATTCACTACTACCAGCTAAAACAATTCGATGAAGATGGGTCTTTTAATTTATCTGAGGTAATAGCCATTCATCGAGGAGAAGAAAATAACTACTATTTCGAAGTACATCCTGTACCAGTGATAGATCGCCTGCACGTTTCTTTTACTACTTCCGAGCGAGAAGAAGTTACCCTTAAAGTATACAGTATTAATGGTGATTTGATTTCAACTCAACAAGTAAAGGTAAATGGCACGCAACATTCAACCATATTAGAAGTACAAGACTATTCTACAGGAGTGTACTTCCTAGTATTAGATGATGGAGAAAGTCGTCGAATTAGAAAGTTTGTAAAGGAATAGAAATTATATTGGGGCGACCCT
>JAHDHP010000413.1:1236-3470 GCA_020631245.1 Bacteroidota bacterium
TTGGGGCGACCCTTGTGGTCGCCCTTGTGTTTTAGAAAGTTTGTAGGGGCGACTTTTTTGTGGACCTACTATATTCTCTTTGTGTTCCCATTACCACCAGCGTCCTTGCTGGTGGTATAAACAACAAAAGGCAGCCCTCGGCTGCCCTTTTATTTATCTCAACGTTTTCTTTAGAAATGAGAATGGTCGTAGATTCAAACATGTCAGATTTGAGGCTAAAATTAGCTTTCTGGATGGCACTTTCTAAAAATCTGCCATGTTGTAATGTCGCAATTCATGATTTTGGATTAGAACCCTTCCAAAACTGACCCCTGAATCCTGTCACCTGACCCCTTTAAAATCTCTGCGCCCTCCGTGTTTCCTATTTCCCCCTTATCAAACTCAAAAACTCCGCCCTTACAGCCGCCTCCTCAAACTTTCCATAAAATTGACTCGTCACCGTACTCGACGTAACATCATTCACACCACGAGTAGCCACACAAGCATGATCTGCCTCCAAAATCACCGCCACATGATCTGTTTCCAAAGCCTTACGTAGTTCATTAGCAATTTGAACCGTGAGGCGTTCTTGCACTTGAGGGCGTTTCGCGAAATACTGAACGAGACGATTAATTTTTGAAAGCCCAATCACCTTTTTATTAGGGATATAAGCCACATGCGCAAAACCAGTAATTGGCACAAAGTGATGTTCGCAATTAGAATGGAAAGTAATGTCACGCTCAATGAGCATTTCATCATATTGGTATTTGTTATCGAAAAGCGTAACACTCGGTTTGTTGGCAGGATTTAGACCACTAAAAATTTCTTTGACATACATCTTGGCAACACGACGAGGGGTGCCATTGAGGCTATCGTCGGTGAGGTCAAGCCCCAAGATGTCCATAATTTGACGGAAATGCCCTTCAATTTTATCTATTTTTTCTTCATCGCTCAATTGGAACGCATCAGGTTTGAGAGGGGTATTATACGAGGAGAGAAAGTGGGAATTACCGATCTCCTCAATGATTGTCAAATCAGCCGCAGTATATTTACCATGACCATTTCCGTTTACCTTACTATGTCCATTGCAATTTAAATGATGGTTGGTAAATCCATTTTCGTTTTTATTCATCGTTATAAGGATTAAAGTGAAATGGAGATTCAATTATACAATTAATAGAAGTGAACCTTCATTTCTTTGATTTAAAGAGCAGTCTTCGAAAATTATGTGGTTAAAAATTCAGTACCCGAACTATTGGTGAAAATGTAAACAAACAATAGCCTCTAAATTCTGGTGCTGACATTTTTATGACTCTTAAGTTACTAAGAAGTCGCTTTTTTTTAAAAAAATATTTCTTGTGCCAAACGAAATGTATTCGCATGAGCTTCAACTATATCACTTATTCGCTCCGAATAACCACCTCCCATGCTAACAGCAATAGGAATGGAATGCTTTTTACAGCTTGTTAAAACGTAGTGATCTCGTTGTCTACAACCCTCTCTACTCAAACCCAATCGTCCTAATTTGTCAGTTGCTAAAACATCAACACCCGCTTGATAAAAAATGAAATCGGGGGCTAATTGTTCAATTAATCGAGGTAAAATTGTTTTCAACTGTTGCAAATAAACAGTATCTCCAGTTCCATCTACTAAGCCAATATCTAAGTCGGATACTTCCTTATGAAGGGGATAATTTCGTGCCCCATGCATGCTGAAGGTAAACACTTGTTGGTTGTCCTTAAATATGGCAGCGGTTCCATTTCCTTGATGCACATCCAAATCTACTACCAAAATCTGTTTAGCTAACCCTTTTGATAGTAAAAAATGGGAAGCGATGGCAATGTCATTTAGCAGACAAAATCCCTCTCCATGATCGGGGTATGCATGATGTGTACCTCCTGCAATATTCATGCTGATCCCATATTCCAAAGCATATAAGGCGGTCTGAATGGAACCTTGTGCAATGGTAATTTCGCGTTCTACTAGTTTTGCCGATAAGGGAAAACCAGTACGACGTTCTTCTTTGCGATTTAGGGATAAAGTTTGTAGTTTTTTCCAGTAAGCTGGTTGATGGATTGCAGTTATATATTTTTCTTCTAATGGAAAGGGGCTGAAAAAATGATCCTCTGTAACTGTTCCTTCATATAGTAATTGCTCAGGCAATAGCTCGTACTTTATCATCGGAAAACGGTGTCCTGCTGGTAAAGGATGTGCATATATGGGTGACCAAGCAATCTTTAACATGTTCTAGAAAC
>JAHDHP010000037.1 GCA_020631245.1 Bacteroidota bacterium
TTGCTTTTTCTTGCCACAAATTGTAAGCTCTTACATCGTCTAATCCTGCTTTATGGTCGTTGTGTTCGTGTGTCATTAGGATGGCATCGAGACGAGTGACTTTTGCGCGTAGCATTTGTTGTCGAAAATCGGGTCCACAATCAATTACAATTGTCGTATCTTCATTTTCTACTAGGAGGGAACAACGAAGACGTTTGTTTTTGGGGTTGTTGGATTGACAAACCGAGCAGACGCATCCTATGAGAGGGATGCCCATTGAAGTGCCTGTTCCTAATAAGGTGAATTTGGTCATGGTTGCTTATTCTTCTTCGTCTTCTTGATCTTCTTTGTCTTTGTCTTCTTTGTCTTTGTCTTCTTGTTTCTTGCTAAAAACTTCTCGATCGAGTTTTTGATACATTTTTTTTGAGGGAGTTGATAGTAGTTCTTGATCGACATTTATAGTGCCAATAATATCCACTACGGAGCTAATTTGTGCTTCGATGGAGTGATATCTGTTTAGTACTATTACTTTCTTAGTTTCTAGAATACAGTAGCCTGTATTGAAACTTCCTTTTCCTTTTCTTATTTGATACCCTGTTTCTTTGAGTAGTGTTTCTAGTTTTTTGAGGGTATTGGGTGTTTGACTGAGCATTGCATGTTTTTGGTTTCCTAAAATCAAGACTGCCTCTAAACTTCAAATATACTTCTAAAAAGTGTAATTTTATTATCTTAACAGATAGTCAACAGTGGTAGTTTGTTTTTTGAACCATAAAAGACAAAATAGAACATCTGAGAGATTTCAAAAAAGAGTTGTCTACGACTATTTAATCTTATTTTCGAACCACATAAGAAAAATAAGACACAGTAGAAGTTAGTAATGTTTTTTGATAATGATATAAGTGATCTGAGAGGTTAAGTAAGAGCATATAAGAAGTAGACTACCTATCGTGCGTTTGAACCATAGATAGGTTATGTAAGAACAGCTTAAGACTACCATTTAATTTTAAAACAAAAACAAACATGAAAAAAATAACGATCATCTTTCTCCTAGTACTTTGTTCTTACTTGGGTTATGGACAAACATTTAGTGGAGGTCTTGTTTTGGGGAGTAATTTTTCACAAATTGATGGAGATGCGGTTGCAGGATACTCGAAGTTTGGGGTGAATGCTGGTTTTATCTCCGAGATTCCTATTACAGAAAACTGGATTATTGGTTTTGAAATTCTGTTTTCCCAAAAAGGAAGTGCGACTCGTTCTTCTTTTGTTAGTCGTAGTGGTGTGGTTGGAAATCGCTTTAAGATTATTTGGGATTATGCGGAAATTCCTATTTTGATAAAATATAGAGATACAAGAGGTGGCCTTACTTTTGGAGTGGGGGCTTCTTTTAATCGCTTGGTACGTAACAAGTATATTGAAGATGGGTTGGATTTGACGGAAAGTTACTTTTCTAATTCACAACCTAAAAACTTGGACATTAATGCAATGGCAGAAATGACTTATATGTTTTCTGACTTTTTTGGCTTGAATTTACGAACGGGTTATTCTCTATTTTCACAGCGTCAGGATTTAGCAAATAGTCGTTTTCGCAATGCTGGACAGTTTAATAATGTGGTGAGTTTGCGGACGATCTTTTTGTTTAGTGCGTTGTTTAATCGGGAGCCTGGGGATTAATTGGGTGATTGGGGGATTTTAAGAGAATAAATCGGGGGTACTTCGTGGAGGAATTTTACCTACGTGTTTATAGGCTTGCTCGGTGACCTCTCGTCCTCTTGGAGTACGCTTGATGAATCCTTCTTGTACTAAAAATGGCTCATATACTTCTTCGATAGTACCTGGCTCCTCCCCTACTGACATGGCAATGGTATTAATACCTACTGGGCCTCCTTTAAATTTATCAATAATGGCATTGAGAATACGGTTGTCCATTTCATCGAGGCCATGTTCATCGACATTGAGGGCATTGAGTCCATATTGAGCAATTTCTTTATCTACAGTTCCATTTCCTTTTATTTGGGCAAAATCGCGTACTCGTCGGAGTAATGCATTGGCGATACGTGGTGTTCCACGACTGCGGCGGGCAATTTCGAAGGCTCCATCTTCGGTGATGGGAGTTTTGAGGATAGATGCGGAACGTTTGATGATGGTTTTGAGAGTTTGGGCATCGTAGTACTCCATGCGGAAGGTAATGCCGAAACGAGAACGCATGGGCGAGGAAAGAAGTCCTGAACGGGTGGTTGCTCCAATGAGGGTGAAGGGATTGAGGGTTAGTTGGATACTTCGTGCTGCTGGTCCACTATCGATCATGATGTCGATTTTGAAGTCTTCCATTGCGGCGTAGAGGTATTCTTCTACCGTGATGCTAAGACGGTGAATTTCGTCGATAAATAGTACGTCTTTGTCTTCGAGATTGGTTAGTAATCCTGCTAGATCGGCAGGTTTTTCGAGTACAGGTCCAGAGGTTACTTTTACCCCTACTCCTAGTTCGTTGGCGACAATATTGGCTAAGGTTGTTTTTCCAAGTCCTGGAGGGCCATGTAACAATACGTGATCGAGTGCTTCACCACGTAGCTTTGCCGCTTGAATAAAGATACTTAGGTTTTCAATGATATGTGGTTGCCCTGTAAAATCACTTAATACCTGTGGCCGCAACACCTTTTCTATTTCTTTTTCTGGGTTGCTTAAGTGGTCTTTATCTCCTTTTAATAAGTCGTCTCGCATATAGTTGTTTGATTTTAGAGGTCGGTCCAATATCGTAAAATAAAAGGTTTCAGGGGTCAGACTTTTTTAGTTATAGTTTAAGAGGCAATATAATAAAAAAACGGGCTTTATACTAGTATTTTTAGACACTAAAGCTGTTTTTGTTTTTGAACCATAAAAGAAAATGAAGGGCATTTAAGAGCTTTCATAAAAGAATATCTTATGCCTTTTGAACCACATAAGAAAAATAAGAGACAAAAAGAGGTAAGTGGTTGTGATTGAGAATTATGGGCGATGTAAGAGGAAAAAAAGAACATATGAGGAGTAGTCTGTGACTACTTTTTATCCTTGTACATTAAAAGGTATAGCCTATTGCCATTTCTGCATAATCGGCAGTGGCATAATGTGTTTTGAGGTACACACCCACAAACCATTGTTTTCTTTGTCGTTGATAAGTGGGATGTAGATAGGCTTGTAATCCTATTTTGGTATAGAAAAAAGCTTTTTCAAGGAAGGGATCATAAAGGTAAACACCTATTTGGGCGACTCCTGAAATGCGTCCGAATAAAACTTCGTAGCCTCCATAGGCAGCAACTTTGGAGGATCGTAGACGTTCTTTGTCGGCAAAGGCAACTTGATTGTGGATAAAATGGTAGATAAACTCGTAATAATTCGCTTCGATACCTGCTTGAATTTGACTAACTAGACTAATACGTTTGGTCAGAAAAGCATTTCCTATAAATACTGAATAACGCGGACCACCATACTTCCCATCTTCTACAAAGGCATGCCCTATTTTGAGATTGAATTTCCAAGGACGTTTTTCTAAGCGGGGTTTTTCTTGTGGAATTAAATCACTTTTTTGAGCAATGCCTTTGGGAGAATACCGCAAATTGAGTCCGAATGCAGGGATATTGATTCCTAAATTGGGAATTTGGACTTTGGCATTGGAATAGTGGGTAAAACTCAATGTTCCTAGTAGTTGCCATTGCTTAGAGAGTTGATAAGCAAGGGCTAGTTGAAGCATGGTGAGGTTGTTGAATTTGGAGCTAACTACATTATTGATTGGGTTGGTGACTGCATTGAAGGGACGGCTAACATAGGACAATCCGATGCCAAGATGATAGTGGATTTTGAGTTTGGAATAACGTTGCATCAATCGAATAGAGGGAATTATCCCATATGCTCTTCCAAATATCTCGCGATCACCAAATTGTCCATATAAAAAGCTGATGCCCAACTCAGGATAAGCATAATATTGATTCCAAAGCTGTTGTCCATTGGTGGATTTGACCAAATTTAACTCGTATAAGAAAGAACGTTCGGTTATATCAGGTAAAAATTCGTCACGGTGTTTAAATATTTTTCCCGTTTTTATTCCTCCTTCATATGACCATAGACTGGGTCGTTCCATTGCAATCTCCCTATTAGTAGTAGTTTGAGCTATACCATTTAGTACTGTTCCACATAAAAGAAATGTCAAAAGAAAGAGTAGCTGGCAAGCTTTTCGCATCTTTCCGAACCAAATAGTTCTTCTATTCATTAGAATATTATAATAAACCGTTTTCACCATAATAAAATAACCATTTTTTTATTCACACCAAGACGATATTACCTTGAATTTACCTGTTAAAGTAACTCCTGAAAAGAAAGCCAACAAAGGTATCGGAAGAACATTGCTTCGATATTTTTTGCAAGGATTATTTTTTTTAGGTCCCATTGTGCTTACCTTTTATATCATCATTGCCTTTGTAGGTTTGATTGATAAGATGATTCCAGTCGAAAAATTTGACTTTATTGGACGTGACATTATCATTATTGCTATAGTATTTACCACTGTTGGCTTCCTCAGTACGACCTTTGTTTTCAAGCCCTTTTTCTCTTATCTCGAACGTATTATCCTTAGCATTCCACTTGCCAAGATCATTTATACAGCCTTGAAAGATCTTTTTTCTGCTTTTGTCACCGAAAAACGCAAGTTTGATCGCCCTGTATTGGTGGTCATGAATAAAAATTCGGGCATCAAAAAAATGGGGTTTATCACCGATGATGATGTGTCTTTATTGAGTGAAGATCAGGGAGATGTAGCTGTTTATTTTCCACACTCTTATAATTTTTCTGGCAATCTATTTATCGTGCCCAAAGATAATGTGCTTCTGTTAAAGAATATAAGTTCTTCGGAGGCAATGAAGTTTATTGTTTCGGGTGGGGTGACGAATTTGGAAGTAGAGGAATAATTGTGGGATTGTGAAATAAATACAATTACTTAAGTTGCATTTTCCTATTAGACATTGCACGCAACGTCTCTACTATCATTTGGGCGTATCCAAGCGGCAATACTACCACCCGCCTTATTTCATGCGAGGACGCATGAAATAAGGCGAGATGGTAATACTGCCGCTTGGTCGGGCTTTCGGCTAATATGTGGCTACTCGCACACTGTTCAGCATAGTCGTCCCTTGTCTTCGCTCACACCGCTCAGCCTGCGGCACTCCTTGCCTCACTAGTATGCTCCTTACGCCCCATTCCGCCTCTATCCCTTACGCGAAGATGGTGATTGGATGACTGCATGACAGGATGATTGGGTGGCGTTACGCTATATTCACTATTTATCACACCCCACATTATAGATGTTATTTTCAAATGATAATCGTTCAATCGTAAATCGTCTCTCGTTCAACCGTTCAATCGTTCAATTGCTTGATTTAGTCGCTCCTCAAAGGTACCGCTGATCATATGATATACTGCTCCCATTATTTTTAATTCTTGTTCGTACCTATCAAATAATTCTTTTCTGTCGTGTGGATTTTGACGTTGCTTATCGGCTATCCAGGGAATGTCAATATCCATTAGTAAGTAATATGCATTTTTTTGTTTTTGCTGTTCTTCTAATTGCTCAATAATCCAATCGTGGCATTTTCCGTAGACATATTCACACCATATTTTTGTTACCAAGATTCCTGTATCGCAAAATAAGTATTGATGGGCTGTTTGTACTAGTTGCTCCTCTTGTCTCTTTTGTCCTTTGGCGATGTGTAGAATATCTTCATAAGAATAAGGGCGGTTGAGTTCGTCTATATACTGACGGGCATACTCTGGTACGTAGTTGGTTTGGAAATGCGTTGCTAATTGTTTCGCAAGTGTGGATTTGCCTGTTGATTCCGGTCCTGTTAGGATGACTCGGATGATTGGGTGATGAGTGATCATTAGCTCAATGTTTGTGTTTGGTATTGCTTGCGCCATGAAAGAAAGCCCCAGACAGCTACAATGATATAGATGCCAAATAAGACGACGTAGAGGTAGTATTGTTTGTAATAAAAAAGATCGAGATACCACCAATCGACCATGATCCAGATGATCCAGTTTTCGAGTTTTTTGCGGGCGACCATCCAAGTGGCAGCGAAGCTGGTCATGGTGGTGAGGGAGTCGGCGTAGGGTACATCCGCATTGGCGAAGTAAGTTTCGAGGATGTAGCCCATGAGTGGGGTTCCTATTGCTACGAAAGTAATCAGTAGCAGAGCTGTCTTTAGGCTAGTAAGAGTGATGGGTAAATTGTCTTTTACATTTCCGTATTGCCATTGGTACCAACCGTATAGGGTAAGGATGAGGTAGATAATTTGGGTAAAAGTTTCGGCATAGAGTTGCCCTATATAGCAGGAGTATAGGATGGCTATGACGTTGACTAAGCCTACGGGCCAGCACCAGATATTGGCGCGTGCGGCTAGTATCACGTATAGGATTCCGCTGATTAAGCCGATGATTTCGACGGAACCAGCTTGGAGGAGATAGTTGAGTGCTTCTTGCCACATATTGCGCTAATGAGTGAATGAGTGAATGAGTGAATGAGTGAATGAGTGAATGAGTGAATGAGTGGTAAGAAAAATCGTTTCAAGTGAAGAAGCAAATATTTCGTTATAAAAATAAATTATTCTTTCTGCGTAACGCCCATTCAGTCATTCGCACAATCACTCATTCACTCATTGTTTCGCGTGAGGGATAGTAGTGGTAGCTTGGCGAAACAGCCGCTTTTGTGAGGCAATGACTAGCAGGGCTGACAACGGAAGACACTGCTAGGAGTATGCTGAACTAGCGGGTGTGAGGCAACTACAAACGGATAGCCCGACCTGAAACAGGGATTGAGGGACTATGGGATTGAGGGATTGTGTTGCGTTACGCGCTTACCGAATCAAGCCCATAGTTCCCGAAAACCTGTGGAAGGGCACGCCCAAAGGATTATTTTTTTTCTTATTTTTTGAACCTAAATTCTTACTTTGGGTATGAATAATATGGGTATAGCCATTCATTTTCACTGTATCAAAAAATCAAATTTATGAAAAAGTTCTTAAGCCTACTATTGTTTTTATTGGTAATTGGTTCTACGTCGTATGCACAGGACGAATATCGACAGTATATTAGTAAAGGGGATTCGTGTTATGATGCGAAGGATTATTTAAAGTCGGCTCAGTTTTATTTAACTGCTTTTGAGTTTCTGGATGACGATAAGATTTATAGTGGGCATTTATATAATGCTGCTTGCTCGTTTTCGTTGGCAAATGATGCGGATGAGGCTTTTAAGTATTTGGATAAGGCGACTACTAATGGTTGGAGGGATGTGGCATGGATGAAGAAGGATGCGGATTTTGAAAATATTCGTAAGGATGCGCGTTGGGAAAAGGCGACTGCTAAAGTGCAGGCTGCTATTGATGAGTTTGAAAAGGATTTGAATAAGCCATTGCGTAAGGAAATTTTTGCGATGCGAGATCAGGATCAAAAACTTCGTTTGCAATTGCGTGATATACGAAAAGAACATGGTTATCAATCGGATGAGGTACAGGCACATTGGGGAAAAATTAGTGAGGTTGATGATCGTAATACGGCTCGCATGAAGGAGGTTTTTGAGGAGTATGGCTGGCCAGGTAAAAGCTTGATTGGGGAGGATGGCTCTAATGCTGCTTGGTTGATTATTCAACATTCGGAGTTGGAATATCAGGCGGAGTGGTTGCCACTTTTGAAGTCGGCGGTTGATAAGGGTGAAGCGAGCTTACGTAATTATGGCTTTTTGCTTGATCGGGTAAATATGCGCACACATAAAAAGCAGGTGTATGGTACGCAGCGGATGAGCTATGGTGATGGTGTTTCACATATATACCCTATTGAAGATGCTTATGCGGTAAATGAGCGTCGTGCTAAAGCGGGCATGGGGCCGTTGCATAATTTTGAGGCTCCAACTAAGGAGGCATATGCAAAACAGGTTGTGGAGGATGAAAAGTTATATGGGAAGTATCTGAAAGAGGCGCAGCAATTGGCAAAAACGAAGAAGTATGAGGCTGCGGCGGATAAATTTTCGGAGATGTTTAAATTGGGTATTACTCGACCTGCTCATATTTATGAATGTGCTAGGGCTTTGGCTCTTAATGGGGAGAAGGATATGGCGTTTAATTATTTGACGAGTGCTTTGGCTGCTGGTTGGACTAATCCGAAGGCTTTGAAAAAGGAGAAATCGTTTAAGGAGATGCGGAAGGATGAGCGTTGGAAGACGATTATGAAGTTGGCAAATAAGTAATACAGAAAAAGGGGAAAGTAATCTTGTAGACTACTTTCCCCTCATAAACACAACCCAAACAACTGATTTAAAATTGTTTTTTGTTAGACATTGCTTTATGGTTGTATTTTTTAAAAAACAGGAAAGTAACTATCAAGTAGTTACCTTCCTACTTAAAACACAACCCAAACAACTGATTTAAAATTGTTTTTTGTTAGACATTGCTTTAGTAAAGAAAAATAAATAACTAAGGCCATTATGCTGACTATCTTGTCACTATACTGTGTTGTAAAGCCTCGCCGATGCGCTGCATCGCCTACGTTTCACGCCTTGTCTAGCAACAAGCTAGTGTCACATTATGGCCCTACTTATTTATTTATCTTTACTTATGGTTGTATTTTTTAAAAAACAGGAAAGTAACTATCAAGTAGTTACCTTCCTACTTAAAACACAACCCAAACAACTGATTTAAAATTGTTTTTTGTTAAAGAACTATATTGAGGAGTGTAAGAGGTTGTCTTGGTAAAAGATTGTTAAAAGCCAATCACAACATTTAATCATCTATATTACAAGTAATCCTCTTACAATATCTCAATAAATAAAAGCAGGTTAATTACTTAACTGATGTAAATATAAAGCAGGATTCAAGCTCTATCAACAACATTATTTGCCATCCTTCGATACTTTTCTTGCCTATTTTGAATAAAAAACAACTCCCATTACCACCACAAACAACTAATAACCAAACAGTTATACCCATGACAAGTTATTTAAACTATCGTAAAAAATGTATGGTTTTTGTTGATTAAAAAAGTGATTTAATTCTAAAAAACACGTTTGGAACTTTCTATACGCCATAATGATTGAATTACTGTTTGACATTTATTCAATTTAACATACACGATCATGAAATACGATATTGCTAGTATTAATCAGTCTATACAGGCAGGTGAGCAACTTGACTTTCTATTTTTTTGGGGGCATCGTCGAGAGAAGAATGGGGGTGTAGGAAAGGGTTGTTTTAGTCAGTGGTGGGAACAGGATTTTGTAGTGGATGGAGTCACCTATGCTTCTGCTGAACATTGGATGATGGCTGGTAAGGCTAAGTTGTTTGGGGATGAGGAGATGTTTGAAAAGATTATTAAATCGGATAGTCCTGCTGCTGCTAAGAAGTTGGGAAGAAAGGTTCGTAATTTTAGAGAGGATTTGTGGTTGGCTAACCGTTATGAAATTGTACGGGAGGGAAACTTTCATAAGTTTTCGCAGAGCGAGGTATTGAAAGGGGTGTTGCTTGGTTCTAAAGATAAGGTATTGGTGGAGGCTAGTCCTTATGATGCTATATGGGGGATTGGCTTGTCGGTGCAAGCTGAAGGGATTGAGAATCCTGAGAATTGGCGTGGATTGAACTTGTTGGGATTTGCTTTGATGGAGGTGAGGGATCAGTTGAAACACGGAGGGTAAACACAGAGGGCACAGAGAGGATACACAGAGGGCACAGAGGGTAAACACAGAGGGCACAGAGAGGATACACAGAGGGTAAACACAGAGAGCACAGAGAGGATACACAGAGGGTAAACACAGAGGGCACAGAGAGGATACACGGAGTGAGGGAGTTAGTAAGCTAATAAGTCTTTGATGGCTTTGGCTACTTTTAGGGCATTGGGGAGCATTGCTTTTTCGAGGCTTCGATTGAGTGGTATGGCAGGTATATTGACTGCGCCTATTACTTGTACTGGTGCATCCAGATATTCGAAACAGTGTTGACTAATCTTTCCTGCGAGGCTTTCTGCAAATGAATTGTTTGTTGGTTCTTCGGAAAGGATGATTACTTTATTATGTTGTTTTACTGAATTAAAGATGGTTGGTGTATCTAAAGGCTGAAGAGTTCGTAAATCGACTATCTCTACTTGTCCTGGGAAATGAAGAGCGGCATTGAGTGCCCAGTGTATACCCATTCCATAGGTGATGATAGTGAGTGATTCTCCTGTTTGTAATGCTTTTTGACTGGCTTCTTGAACGATATTGGCTTTGCCCAATGGCAGGATATAATCGGCTTGTGGTTCTATTGTTTTGGAGAGGCTTGAACCTAGTACCTTTGCCCAATATAGTCCTTTATGTTCTAGGAAAATAACTGGGTTGGGATCTAGAAATGCGGCTTTTAGTAGTCCTTTGGCATCGGCAGCATTGGAGGGGTAGACGATTTTGATGCCTGGAATAGTTAACAAAGTAGATTCGATGGAGGCAGAGTGATAAGGGCCTCCTCCTCCATAAGCTCCTACTGGTACTCTAATTAATGTTTGAATGGGAAATTTGCCATTGGACAGGTAATAGGCTTTTGATAATTCTCCTATTAATTGATTCATAGCTGGCCAAAAATAATCGCCAAATTGAATTTGCACAATGGGTTTTAAACCTGCTACTGCCATTCCCATTGATGCACCTACTAGTAAGGCTTCTTGAATAGCGGTATTAAAAACTCGCCTGGCACCAAATTGCTGTTCTAATCCGACTGATTCGCGGAATACTCCCCCTAAACGCGCCCCTATATCTTGCCCATAAAAAATAGCTTCTGGATATTCTGTTAAAATCTCCTCCATTCCTTTGCGTAGGGCTTCAATGAAAAAGACTGGATTTCGTTTGGCTGGTCTTCGTATTCCTTCTTCTCTAGTGATAGGTGTAGGTGCGTAAATATGATTGGTAAGTGTATCTACTGCTGGTTCTGCTAATTCTAGGGCTTCTTCAAATCGGATGGCTATTTCTTGTCTTACAGTGGCTTCTAAGTTTTGTAATTCTATGTCTGAAACTCCTTTAGTTAGTAACTTGCGACGTGTTCGACTAACAGGGTTACGTTCCATTGCTTCGCGTAGTTCTTCTGCTGGCCGATAACTTTCTTTTCTTACTCCTGAAGTATGATGTCCTAATAAAGGTACTTTAACATGTACCAATAATGGTTTTTGTTTTTTACGTACAAAATGTACCGCCTCTTGCATTTCTTTTAACACTTGTTCAAAGTCCGTTCCGTCTTCTATTTGAATTCTTTCTATTCCTTTAAATCCTATGATATATTCATAGGCATTCATGGTACGTACTTCTTCCCCTTTGGCAGAGAGTCCCCAATCATTATCTTGAACTAAAAATAGAACGGGTAACTGTTTTAGTGCTGCAAATTGAAAGGCTTCTGCCACTTCTCCTTCAGTGATGGCTCCGTCGCCCATTGAACAGAGTACAATGGGGGATTGAGGGATTGAGGGACGGAGGGATTGGGGGATTGGGGGATTGAGGGACGGAGGGATTGGGGGATGGAGGGATTGGGGGGGGATTGGGAGATTGAGGGATTGATATTTTAGGGCATAGGCTATTCCTACTGCTTGTATAGCTTGCATTCCTGTGGCACTGGATTGGGGAGGGATGGTTGGGAGATGGAGGGATGGAGGGACGGAGGGATGGAGTTGGGAAGTTTGGGTAGAGACATGTGCATAGTAAGTGCGGCCACCTGAAAAAGGGTCTTCTGCTTTTGCAAGTAATTGGGCGAGTAATAGAGAAGGATTTATACCCAATGCCATTAGTAGTGCGTCGTCTCGATAGTAGGGGCAACAGTAATCTATTGCTTTTAGTTGCCAAGCTGTTGCTACTTGTATTACTTCATGCCCGCGTGATGTCGCATGTACATATTTACAATCACTCCGATGCTCCTCAAATATTTCAGCCATATATTTGGCTGTGATTATTTGGTGATAAGCTCGTAGCAATTGCTGTTTGCCGATTGTGGTAAAACGTTTATAATCATCCATACTCGATAGTCTCTTTATGGGTAAACTAACAAACATTAATTAGTAACTATCTCTTTATCAATGGTTAATATAAAGCATTTTCACAATTATCACACTATAAAACCTTACAATTTAACAATTTCTTATCACCGATATAACCTTCTAAGACATCTCCGACTCCTACTTTGCTTACTCCTGCGGGTGTACCTGTAAAGATTAGATCACCTTGTTGGATAATAAAGTATTTTGATAAATAGCTGATTAGGTAGTCGAAGGTAAAGAGTAAATCACGGGTATTACCCTTTTGTACTGTTTCGCCATTTTTAATTAAGGAAAAGTCGATATTATTCACATCTCCTACCTCTTCTATTGGAATAAAGCTACCGATTGGGGCTGCTCCATCAAAACTTTTAGCGATTTCCCAGGGGTGTCCTTTTTTCTTAAGTTCTGCTTGTACATCTCTGGCGGTAAAATCGATACCAATTGTAATTTGGTCATAGTATTTATGAGCAAAACGTTCCGCAATATGTTTTCCATTTCGACAGACACGAAGTACTAGTTCTCCTTCGTGCTGAATGTTTTCGCTGAACTCAGGATGAAAAAGAGGCTTTCCTTTCAGTAAAATAGCTGAAGGGAGTTTGCAAAAAACAAGTGGGTTTTTAGGAACTGGATTATTTAACTCTTTGGCGTGTTCGGCATAATTGCGCCCGATACAGAATATTTTCATGTTTGTGAAATGAGATTATTAAAATTACTTTTTCTTGTTATAGATTCCCATAGTACGATCAACACCTATAGCCACAAAGCTTTCGATCATTTCGATTGCTCGGTCAATACCTTCTGGTAATGCTGCTGCTTCATCTTCCTTCCATTTTCCGAGCACAAATTGGACTTGTTTCCCGCGAGGAAAATCATTTCCAATACCAAATCGCAGTCTTGTGTATTGGTTATTTCCTAGTACCTCTTCGATATTACGAAGTCCATTATGTCCACCTGCACTGCCTTTTGATCGGAGACGTAATTTCACTAAAGGTAAATCTTTATCATCGACGATAATGAGAACTCTTTCTTGTGGAATTTTGTACTGCTGCATCCAATATCGAACTGCCTTTCCACTTAGGTTCATATATGTCGTTGGCTTAATGAGGATTAACTCACGAGATTTGAACCGCGCACTTGCTTTATGGGCATGTCGCTCTAAAGAAAAGCTACTATTGTATTTTTGAGCCATAGCATCTACTACATCAAACCCAATATTATGTCTAGTATTTTCATAATCGGATCCAATATTACCAAGTCCAACAATTAAATATTTCACGAGTTCTTCTTGATTTGAGGGTGAAAGAGATGCGTTTTGTTCATTGGAAAATAAGGATCTTAACCATTTTAACATAAGCAGAAGTAATTTAGAGGTAACTAAAAAATAGAAGCCAATAACTTCTTATAAAGTTATTGGCTTTCTAGATTCAAATTTACTAAGTGAAGAGGAATAAATAAATTTGACCATAATTCTGACTATCTTGTTGTTATTCAGCGTTGGAAAGCCTCGCCGATGCGCTGCATCGCCTACGTTTGCCGCCTTGACTAACAACACGCTATCGTATTTTGGTCGAATTTATTTTCTCATCTTCACTAAGAGATTAGTTATTGCTTATATCTATTCTTCGTTAGCACCTTCAGCTGCTTCATTAGCACCGGCATTACCACTGGCTGCTTGAGCTGCACGTAATGCTCTTGTAATTTCTACAGTTGCAATAGGAAGGCTCAAAGAACTAACAAACTCTACGCCGTCTAATTTAATATCTCTCACTCGCACCGACTTACCTAATTCGAGATGAGACACATCTAGTGAAATTTCATCTACTAGTTTATCTGGTGTAGCTTTGACACGAACTTTACGAAGCTTCGACATGAGTTTCCCCCCAGCTTTTACTCCTTCTGCTAAGCCTGTTAATTTGACAGGAATATCAGCAATAATTGGACGATCTTGTACCAATTCTTGAAAATCAAGATGTAACAATTTATCCGTTACTGGATGAAATTGTAAATCTTTTAAAAGAGCACTATGTACTTTACCATCTATTGAAATATCTACCTTCTGAAAGTCGGGTGTATAGACGATATTACGAAAGGTATTTTCGTGTGCAGTAAAATGAACTACTTCATTTCCTCCGTAAATAACACATGGTACAAATCCTTTTTTGCGTAGTGCTTTTGTTCCTTTTTTACCAAGGTCTTGTCTTGGTTCCGCGTTAATCGTTATTGATTTCATCTTATTAGTATATACTTGATCAATTAATTTTTTATTAAACCTTTTCAGTTCCCATAAATAAGGAACTAATGGAGCGATGTTCTATGACTCGCTTAATGGCTGTAGCAAAAAGTTGTGATACAGAAAGTACTTTTATCTTTTTGCTTTTTTGTTTTAATGGAATTGTGCTACAAACAACTAATTCGGTCATTGCAGATGCTTCGATACGTTCGAAAGCAGGTCCTGATAGAACAGGATGAGTACATATTGCCCGTACACTTTTTGCTCCATTTTCCATAATGACTTTTGCTGCACTACAAAGTGTACCTGCTGTATCTACAATATCATCTACTAAAACGACATCTTTTCCTGTAACATCACCAATGAGTGTGATACCTGCTACTTCATTGGCTTTTTCACGACGTTTATCACAAATGACAATATCTAAGCCGAATGCCTTACCAAAAGTTCGTGCTCGTTTTGTACTGCTTACATCGGGTGCTGCGAAAACCATATTACTTTGATCTAATCCTTCTAAATAAGGCATGAAGATCACAGAGCTATCTAAGTGATCTACTGGAATATCAAAGAAACCTTGAATTTGCGGTGCATGAAGGTCCATCGTAATGATACGATTAGCTCCTGCTGCTGTTAACAAGTTAGCAATTAGCTTCGCTGCAATTGGCACTCTTGAACGATCTTTCCGATCTTGACGAGCATATCCGAAGTAGGGAATAACAGCGGTAATGTAACCTGCTGAAGCCCGTTTGGCGGCATCAATCACAAGCAATAATTCCAGCATATTATCTGCTGGTGCAATGGTAGATTGTATAAAGAACACATAGTCACCTCGAATCGAATCACAGATTTCGGGTTGGATTTCACCATCACTAAAACGGAATAGCTTGGTTTCCACGAAAGGGAAATCTTGAATCCGAGCAATGCTTTTAGCCATTTTATGGGAAGCACTGCCTCCCAAAATTTTAATCCTGGAACTCATGGAAGGTGCTTTTGGGGTGCAAAGTTAGGTATTTTTGTTGAAAATAAATAATGAATTTGAACTACATATCCAATAATTTTAGAAACTTTAAGGGAAACGCGTGAGGGATAGTAGTGGTAGCTTGCCGTAGAGACGTTGCACGCAACGTCTGTACAGAAAGGTAGTGAGGCTACTACTAGCAGGGCTGACAGCGGAAGACACTGCTAGTAGTAATAGCCGAATACCTTTTCTGCGAGGCAACTACAAACGGATAGCCCGACCTGAAACAGGGATTGAGGGAAGAGTTGAGGGACTGTGGGATTGGGGGATTGTGTTGGTGCTACGCGCTACTTTTATTATTCCGATTATTACTCAATCCCTGTGAAAGGGCACGCCCAAAAAATGAGGGACTAGGGGATTGTGTTGTTGGGTGGTTTTAGAATTTATATTTTAAACCCGTAATGGCATAGGCTTCGGTAGCATTAAAAGTTTGAGTTTGGAAATAATTATCGTTGACCTCAAAATTGGTAATCGTGCGAGGCTGAAAGCGATTCATTCGAGCAGTTTTCGCGGTTATATGCCACTTTTTACTTAGACGAAAGGAGGCTTGAGCTTCCATTTCCCAATAGTTATTGGTATTGTTTGCTAGTTTATTGAGGTGATATTGAAAAGCTGTTTGTATAATCAACTTTCTTTTTAGGAGTCCGATTTTGGTATCTAGTCCTATCTTATGTTGTTGGAGTGAACGGGTAATATTGTTTTTTTGATATAAAAAATGATAGTTAAGATCGAGATTTAGCTTCTTTTTGAAGAGTGAAATATCGATATTGTTTTGTGTGGTGATGGATTGGTTGTTAAATGGATTAATGGAATTAGTGATAAGGTTGTAGTAAAAGCTTTTTAGGGACAAATACTTAGTGGATATTCGCCATCTTAGATGTGGAGAAATCTTGAGGGAGGTAGTGAGATAGGTGTTGATGTTTTGTCGATTAGGAATAAAAAGGGCTTGTTGTGTCCAGTAATTTTCGTTGTTGGTGAGGACATCGGTAATGGCTTGTTTGGTGTGGGAATAATTGACTCCGAGCATTAGTGAGGGCTGGGTGGAGCTTTGAAAGCTGGAATAGTATAGGTATAGATTGGCGAATTGTGTTCGCATGATTTGGTCTAATGGAAGGGCATTTATTTGAATGGTTTGTGGATGTTGGATAATGGCTAGTTGATTACTTTGATTGAATGATGTATTGGTGTTTTTAAAGCCATAATTGAGTGAGATTTTGTTTCCTTGATTTCTAGTACTAAAATAATAAGCAATGCCTAGTTTGGGATTTATGCTAGGATAGGCAAAGGTTTGTTGCCCTTGTAATAGATGCTTATAATTGACATTTGCACTTAGGCTGAGACTGATATGTTTGCGTTTATAAACTTGTTGCAATTCGAGGTCTATCAGTTTACTAATTCGTTGTTGATTTCCATTTTCTTGTGGAAATAAAAAAGTGCCTTTCGTTTGTTCTTTTTGCCAACTTGAGTTTAGTTTGAGAACTCGTGGAAATTGAGAATGGTTGTGATGGACTTCTATATTGGCGTTTAATAATTTATTAGTATTACTTAATGACTGGTTATACTGATATAAGCTGTCATTGCTGAGTTGCGGCAACGAGTAGATACTATCTGAGCCTTGTATAAGGTAGTCATTTATGGGTGTATTTTGCAGGTAAGAAATCCCATATTTAAGATTGACTTGATTACTTTTTTGGTGATTGAGTTTTGCTTTTATGAATAAGTTTTGATGCTGCCTGTTGTTATTTATTTGTTGGAGTAGTTCTTTTTGAGCACTTTCTCCATTGGGGCTGATTCGTTGTAGCTCTTTTAATTGTTTGTCTTTGAGGTGGTAATCTACTTTAACCGCTAGTATTTTACTACTGTCTACTTTATGTTCTAAGGCTACTTTAAAATCACCCATTAAAGCAAGTTGCTTATAGTCCATATTCCCTAAAAATATTGACCCATCATTGTAGTAAAAACGATTGATTTCTTTTTGTGTTTGGTGATCGGTTCGAAGTAAGAGGATTGAACTTCTAAGCTTGGTTTTTTTTCCTAGATGTAATGACCAATTACCAGCTAGTAAACCATCATTGCTTTTGTAAATGTCATCGTTTAAAGATAATTCAGTGGGTAAAATGTCCACACTGCGCCCTATATCACCTCCTTGATGCTGGTTGAGCATATCTAGTATGGATGTTTGTAGATTCAAGTAGTCGGTCGTGGTCAGTATGGGTTCGGTGAGGTTGTTATTTCGAGCAAAGATCGTGTAAGTAGATTTGGGTTGATAATGGAGTATATTTCCATTGACTTCGTACTTATTTTTATACCCTACTGTTGCTTGAATATCTCCATTTGTTTTTCCTTTCGCTTCCTTTTTGAGTTTCACATTCATTGCTGTTTGATTCGACTCCCCTACGCCCCCTTTTTCCATTTCGGTTTTATAGTTTTCAATAAATTCTACTGATCGAACGGCTTCTAAATCGACTCCTTCTGCTACTAATTGATGTTGATTATTAAGTACATTGTGCCCTTCGATTAAGAGGACATTTACCTTCTTTCCTTTGTAACGAATTTGGTGGTCGTCAGTTACCTCTACTCCTGGCATTTTTTGTAGTACATCTTCTAGGTTGGTATCTCCTTCACTTTTAAATGCATTGACGGTATAACTCACTGTATCTCCTCGTTGCTCAATCGCCATTCGTTGTCCAATAATCTCGACTCCTGATAATTCGAAATTATTGGGTTTTAAACGAATGGTAATGAATTGTTTTTTTGATTCATCTAGTGTAAGTAGACTGTCGAAACGTTCGTAACTAAGATGGTAAACACGCAAGTAATATTCACCTGCCTGTTTGGCTTGTAACTGCCAAGTACTATCATTATCTAGTACTTGATAATCAATGGTTTTACCTGCGCTATTTTCTAAAGAAATAACGGTACCTCTCGCACTTGTTCGCCCTTCTAGAATGACTTCACCATTTATTTGTTGGGCATAGGTATGCACTATGCTACTAAAAAGCATTACGAATAAAAAGAAAGAACGCATGGAACTATTTAATGATTGGAAATATAAATTGATTAATCTTATTTACGTTTCTTACGCTGCTTATCAGCAAGATTAATTGGCGGAGAAATGACTTCGTCAGATTTAGAGATACAGGTAGCTTGTATCTTAAAGACAGGTGTTTCTAATACTAAAATCAATGCTTGGGGATAAGTATATAAGAAGGGTCCACAAGTACTGTTAATTTCATCGGTGAACCAGATGGTAGATACTTCATCAAATTCATCATAGGCAATTGCTTTTTTACAAGTATAACCTAGAATTTCTCGACTTTCTCCTTTCACTACTTCCCATTCGTCATTGGGATATTCTTTCTTTTTATAGGTTCCATCTTTATTCAGGGAATAGCCTGTTTTATGGTCGATATGTGCATAGAAGTTGGGCGAACTTTCGAACCTAAATTTCACTTTGTTGGTATCAATCATGCTTAGATCTCTTGATACTAAGAAAAAGTGAGATTGATGAGCGTCTGTTTTTAAGGTATAATGCTTAATAATTTTTTCATACGCGTCTAGATATTCTGGCCCTAGTGAAGACATATTAAATACGGCTTCCATAGTGGGAGTCAAAATGTCCTTGAACTCGTATTTTACTTCGTAGGTGGTTTGGGCTTGAAGGTTTATAGAAATGAATGTGAGGAGGTAAAGGGACAAGATTGATTTTAAAGACATAAATGTAATGCGTTTGGGTTCATTAAAGATAGTCAGGATATTAAGTTTTAACTTATATTAAACATGGAGGATAACGCATGATGGAGCTTTTTAATTGCACACAAGTATTCTTTAGTCTAGAGATATTTCTTTCTCACTCTTTTCTTCAAGTAAAGGAATAACTTTATCCCTCAACATAAGGGATTTATCTCGCCAATCATTTTTCCGATTATCTTTCCAAGTGGTAACCATCAGTACCTCTCCTTTTTTATCAAAGACGATGTATTTGGACATCCCATTTATATTTTCGAACTTTTCAGGAGTTATTTCTTTTAAAAACCGTTTATACTTATCTCCCTTCTTTTTGCCATAATTATCTGTTAAAACAGCAATATTGATCGTTGAATCCTTTTCAAGTAAATAATCTACCCCTCTTTTCATCCAATCATCTCCTTCTAAGTCCGTTAGTAAAACCCATAATTCAACATCATACTCCTTTTTTAGTGCTATTGCATTCTTTAAATGCAATCTACATGGTCCACACCAAACTCCAAAAGTAAAGATGATGGTATTTTTGTTAGTTGATTCTTTCGCTAAATTCTTGACATCAATTGCATCCACCACCCTAATATTCTCAGTTTGATCTTGGGTTGTGAGAGATGCTTTTTCTTGAGAAAAGGCAAGTTGGCTGAATAACATAAAAACAATTACAAAATAGATTTTCATGTGAAATAGTTTTTTTACTTAAACTCATCTTTATTAATGAATTTTTTGTTTCGATTATCATAAACATAAAAACCTTCAATATACAAAGGGTTTAAATTTAGTTCTTCTAGTAATTGCCTCATATTTTGATTGGAGTTGCCTTTATATTTTCTTATGTCTAGATAATAAACTTTTTTTGGCAAATCACATTCACTATACTTTACATATTCATTATAAATACTTTCCAAACTCCTCCTATTTTCACTAAAAACAATAACCAACTCACTTTTATACATAGAATTTGTCATCATCTTTTTAATTTTTTCCATTTTCACAGGTATATTTTTACATTTTTTTTTTGTAAAATCCATAAAAATAGAATAATCTGTTGGAGAAGCATTAAATTTATTTAACAATGCTTTCGAATCAACATTACATACTGAAATACCATTATATACAATCTGCTTCTCGTTAGAATAACTGGATATAGTTTTTTTATATGTAGTACAAGAACTAAACAAGACAACTAAAAATAATACATATATATTTTTCACGCTCAATAAATTATTTTTTTTTTAAAGTTTTTTTGATCACAGTATTTCAACTATTGAAATGAAATACAATCATTATAAAAAGATAGTAATTTGATTTTCAATTTTTTAAAATTAAAAATCAAATTACTACTAATAAGCACATTAACAATTATAATTAATATTTGCCGATTTGTATTTGATAGCCCCCAAAAGATCCCAAGTTCTCATTTAGCAAGTACTCACCTTTTTTAAGGTAATATACTGTACCTTCAATAGGAGTATCTTCGTGAATTCTAAATGTAGCATCTTCCTTATTTAGGGTTACAAACTTTGTATGGAATAACACTAACTCTCCTTTATCTAAATTACTTTTAGTAATACCAACTCGAATACTCCTTCCAACATAATTCGCTAGGCGTCCATGTTGAATATCATTGTTCACATCGCCACTTGTCATTCTTGACAACGTTATTCCTCCACATAAACCAAAGTATCGACAATCTTCTGACTCTCTTCCTCCTCTTCCTTTTTTATCCCATAGCTCCATTTCTATAGTCACTCCAAATATAGTTAATGGTCTAGAAAGAGGATCTATACTTGGATCAAGAAACGTAAGGGAATAATCAGAAGTCGGGTCATATTCTCTATCTGTTTTTGACATCATAGCTTGATCATCAGTCGTTATTACCTCAATTGGTTCTAAAGGTAATTCTTCTTTAGAACAAGAACTAATTAGCACTATAAATCCCAATAATGCTACAGGAGCAAAAAAATGTATTTTTTTCATTTTAGTGAAAAAAAAATCTTAAATTTTGACTACCCCACTGCAAGCAGATGGGGCATCCGCCAAAATTTTTCCGACCTAAAGGATCGGAACCAGATTTTTTAGAATAAGGTGTTTTTTCAAAACTTTTTCTAATTGACTCCGAAGCAAGCATTCGGAGAATTCACTGATTAAATTTGAAAATTAAATAAAAAACAACCCATCAAACAATCTGCATTTTCAAA